>NVVL01000075.1 GCA_002402195.1 Rickettsiales bacterium
CACTGAGCAGCTATCAAAGAACTCTGCCATCTTCGGGCTGATGATTAAAGCGATAATAAAGAGGTAGAGCACATCCCCCACCCCCGCAACGAGATACCAAACTCCATCTTTATAGATCCCCGAGGTATGAAGCGCAAAGAAGATGCCACTAATCCAAGTGGCGGTGATGGTTGCAGTGAGCGTTGGAGTACTAAAGTTCCTGCCCCCTAGCGCATAGTCTTTGATAGTCCTAACACCGAAGCCAGCCACAACGCCAACAACGGTAATGATAGCTAAAAATACTGTTATAACAGTAATGTCCAGGTTAAAGTGCATAATCGTCCCCATATCCAAGGTTAAACAAGAGATTTCGAAGAAATGAGGTTAGCTTTGTACCAAACGATAAACAAAGCAACAAACTGCAAATAATCAAAATCAATTAATTTGACCGTCAACGGGACAGCAAACACGGATAACGTATTTGATGTTCCATTGGAAGTCGGGAAGTCACAAGAACTGTGCAAGACAGTCATGACAACACCAGCTAGAGAAGTGTTAACCGCCCTAGCCGTTACACCTAATCTAGATATAATGTTGTCATCAACCCGGTTCCAATGGAACTTGGGGAAGCCTATCTATTTTTGGCGGATAGATCGGCCACTTGCATCAGAAGCTTGTGAGCTCCTAGAGTAATTAATCACTCCAAGGAATACTATCAACTAAAATAGCAAGAGTGTCAAGAAGTTTAAATAAAATATTTTAATAAAAATGAATCCTATGGTTATCATGAGCCTACAAACTGCTACCACCAGCCCTGCCATTAAGTCAGAATTGATCAGGAGTAAGGCTCATAACAACACACAAAATAAATAAAGCAAAATGCTACATAATGGCTAAAAACAATATACGCCTTGTAGCTGTTTTATATAGCGATAAGCACAGGGCGTATATTATATATTTTTATCAATTCTGGTTAAAAAAACAATTCACAGATTTGATAATTGTTCATTTAAGTTTTCAAAGAATCAAGCTTGAGAAAATTAAGAATTAAGTCAATTCTATCCTGATTTAAGGTTCGCACATCATACATTAGGGCTCACCATCCGCCGTCGCGCTGCGCGCTATGGCGTGACCTTGTCGTACGGACTTACCACATAGTAGCGAAGAAAATCCGGGCTTGCCACGGCGTAGCGTAGCGAAGACGGGCTGTATCTATTTTACGTGTGTTTAAGCGAACTTCACTTACCACTCCCTAGCTATTTTTACGAATTAATTAGACTGTGAATGCAAGGTGTAGCCTAGCTTCTGGCCTTTTAGTCTTAGGTTCGACATTTCTTTGTTCGCCAGTTTTCTATTTCTAAGCCATCAACTCTTAAGAACTCTCGCTCATTAGAGGTGACCAAGGTTAGATTGGCAGACATGGCTATGCCGGCTATTAAAACATCGTAAGCACCTATCGGAGTACCCTGACTATCTAGAGTTTTTCTGATCTTGGCACTATGACTCGCAGCACTTCTATCAAACGGCAAGACTGTGATTGCTGACAAAAAATCTTCCAATATACCAAAATATCTATGAGAATGATCAAACCGCCTGATCAAACCATATTGAATTTCCATTTGGGTGATTGTAGAAGTATATATCTCTGAGGGTAGGATCGATTTTAATTTCTCTGAAGTGTTTTTATCCCCCTTCATAAAATCACTTATTGCGCAACTATCTAGTAAATACATATGTCAGTTTTCCTCAGGGGGTATGAAATAACCTAAAATAATTTCTTGTTTGGCTCAATGAGACCAGAGCGAAGTTCCTTGATACTCGGAAAATCCTCTATGCCATCCCAGCGCAATATCGACTCAGGCCATTGTTTTGTTGAATGGTTTGTTAACCAATTCTTGATCGCCTCACGTATGATAGAGTTTCTTTTTCTCTTAAACTTCTTAGAATACTCAGAGAGCTGCCTGCCAACCGGCTCTTCTATATAAATATTGATATTCATATTTGCCCCATCAATTAATTATATACTATACTATAACATGTTATATAGAGATTGTCTACATGCCCATGTCCTAGTGGCTTTTCTCTGCGAAATTTCTGAAGGCTTTTTTGGTATTGCGACTGGAAAATTCACCCATCACGGTGTTATAGCGTCCGGTGAGTTCTGTCATGACGCTTGTGGCATAGGCGATTCTGGTAAATTCTTTTTCGCTGAGAGAAAATATCCCCTCTTCCTCGTGAGTGCCTGAATTCATATTATAAGAAACTATCTTTGGTCTTTTGATAGGTTTGAATGTTAGAATAATTTCTTTATCAATAAAGAATTTCAGAGTTGTCTTATTACCATTAAAGAGTAAATCTCCACTTTTAGCATTTTTCCAGCGTACTATTAACTTATACCCGTTTTCTTTTGTATTGCGACTTAGCAGGAAATAAAAGGGTTTGCTTTTAGTATCCTTAAAACGCAAATATATAGGCTTAGATGTCGATTTTGCCCAGGTGAATCTATGATTATACTCATGACTAGTCTCCACAGCATAACAACCGGATAACAGAATAATGATAATAGATAATGTTATAAATGACGCTAGTTTTTTCATCTGAATTACTCAAACATGCTTGATAAATGGCTCAATTAATCACAAGATTCGACAAGATCTGTTATAAAACTATAGCTCGATCAGAATATAAGTAAAGTTTTCTCCCTTATTGTAAAAAAAATGCTGGAAATTTTGTCAATTCAGTGGTATATCTAACATGCGCTGGAGAGGTGGCCGAGTGGCTGAAGGCGCTCCCCTGCTAAGGGAGTATAGGGATCATATCTCTATCGAGGGTTCGAATCCCTCTCTCTCCACCAGCTTGAAGCTCTTCGAGCGAAAGCTGCCCGCCATAGCTTTAGCGAAGGAGGGCTCTATATGTTTTACGTGTATTTAATTCGTTCCATTAATTTTCCAGATCAAGTTTATGTTGGTATTACCGAAGACTTTAAAAAGCGTCTAAAAACCCATAACTCTGGTGGTTCTGTGCATACAGCTAAATATAGACCATGGGACTTAGTCGTTTATATGGGGTTTAAAAATGAAATCAAAGCACGTGATTTTGAAAAATATTTGAAGTCTGGATCTGGTCGAGCTTTTTCTAAAAAACGTCTGTGGTAATGACAACATGTGCATACCGAGAAAAATAACATCTAGCCAAGAAAAGACCAAGGAGCAATGATATTGTTTTATTTAATATCGTTGCTGTACTATTTTCCATTTTTTGTTGATATTCGGGTCTAATCGGGTAATTATTCGGGTATTTTAGGTCTGCGTAGCTTCTTAAAAACAATAATCATGCAATAATTTGATGGTTTTTTCGTTGTCTGCGTCGTTAATCAGCATTGAAATTGTAACATCAGATGAGTGCACGGATAAAACCTGAACATCATTACTCATAAGAACATCCATTATTTTCCAAGTGAGTTTGGTGTCGCTTTTTATACCGTAGCCAACCATAGTTACCGTGGAGATATTGCTGTTTAGGGAATATTCCTTTAAAGCAGAGGCGGATTTTAGGCTATCTAGCAGCTTCTTGCATTTATTCTTATCTGTTAAATTGGTGATGATGGAAGAATTACGCTCGCAGCTATTATATATTTGTTCAATCTCAATCGACTCTTCGGAGAGTTTTTGCAGAATACCCGAGAGCTGCCGGGGCTGATATTCAACATTAACCTTCAGCAGGTTCTTGTTTGAAGTTATCGCTTTGACAATTTTATTTTCCATATCCAGTTTTTCTATTTGTGTTACAGTGCCCGTATTATCCGTGAATGATGACAAAATCCTTATAGGAAATCCGTATCGTTTTGCAGCAAGCGCCGCCCTTGGATGCAGAATCTTCGCCCCATTTATGCATAATGCATATAGTTCGTCGATATTTATCACACCGATCTTCTTCGCATCATGCACAACCCTTGGATCCGCGGTGTAGATGCCTTCAACATCAGTATATATATCGCATCTGGAGGCTTCCAAACTGGCGGCAATTATGGCAGCGCTGGTGTCAGACCCGCCCTTACCAAGTGTAGTGATGGCGCCATTTGGAGCGATTCCTTGAAACCCAGTTATAACCGGGGTGATGCCTTCTGCCAGCATATCCTTGAGTAATGCGGGCGAGGCTTCGGTGATTTGGGCATTTCCATGAGTTCCATCTGTTTTTAACGGAATCTGCCAGCCTTGTAGCGATTGGGCTTTAATGCCGATCTTTTGTAATTGCAATGCCAGAAGCGCCGATGTGACAACCTCTCCGCTAGCGAGTGCTGCGTCATATTCGCGCATATGTGCTGCAGAATTCAAGGGAGAGAGAGCGTTACATTTGGAAATGAGCGAATTTGTCACCCCAACCATTGCAGAGACGACAGCGATAACAGCGTTACCAGAGTCTAACTCTGCTTTGATTATGTTGGCAACTTTTTCTAGCCGAGCAGTATCAGCAACAGAAGTTCCGCCAAATTTTTGGACTATAATATTCATAATTGGCAATATTAACATTATACGCTTGATTTTTGAAGTGTAATCTTTCTATTTAAATTTAAAATGATATAGTGCTAATTGAGTTATTCTAAATAGGATTGAAAATGTCTGAAAAATCATCTATCAATCAGCATGAGCTGAATAAATTTAACAAAACAGAGCAAGAATGGTGGGATCTTGCTGGTGAGTTTAAGTTGCTACACAAGATTAATCCCGTCCGGATTGAGTATATAAGCTCTGTGATCGGGAAACAATTTCCCCTTGCAGAGGCAAATTCCCCATTTTCTGATTTAAAGATTCTCGATGTTGGCTCTGGCGGCGGGCTTATATGCGCGCCTTTATGCAAGCTCGGAGCGAAGGTTACGGGGCTAGATGCTAATGCACATAATACGAAAGCCTCAAGCGAGCATGCAAAGCGTAATAATCTGGATATTGAGTATATCCATAAAACTGCTGAGGAGCATGTGAAATCCTCGCCTAAATATGATGTGGTGCTATGTCTTGAGGTTGTGGAGCATGTAGCAAATCCGAAAGAGTTCGTGCTGAATTTGAGCAAAATGGTAGCAGATGGCGGGGTCCTTATCCTCTCCACCATCAACAGGACGGTTAAATCCTATGCAAATGCTATTATCATGGCTGAGTATGTTCTCGGCTGGGTTCCAAAGCAAACGCATGATCATTCGAAATTTGTGAAACCGTCCGAGTTTGCATCTATGTTGGAGGGTTCGTGCTTGCGATTATCAGAGCTTAAGGGGCTTTCGCTGTCTATGCTTAGCCAAGAATGGCACCTATCCGACGATATTGATGTGAATTACTTTGCAAGCTTTGTGGATGATAAGAAGCTATGAAGCTTTGCTGGCAGGTAGATTATAAAAAAGACCAAAATGCTTAAAAACATCTTGGTCTTTCTTAATTTTAGTTCTAGTTATAACTCATTGTCAGGAGGGTCATCTGGCAAGGCTCCTCACTAGTTCCTGCGCAGCTTCAGGTATTTTATTTGCTGCCTGCAATGCCGAAATCGCAGAGGTTATAGTTCTGATTGTTTCAGAATACTCTGTTGCAGTTGTAACGTAATCGGTCATCGTATATGAATCCGCCGCTCTTTGAGTCACATTGATCGTAGCTAGCAGTGCATCTGCCGCCTCAGCAATGTTAGAGCCCTGATTCGCAATACTCGCTTGCTCAATACGGATGGTATTTAGAGCAGTTGTGAACACATTATTTGCAACTGTAAGGTTTACTGTCAGAGCAGGATCTGAGATATCGATGGTGACGTCATCTCCGAAAAGTGCCTCTAGCTCTGCTCTACTACCACCAGCAGCAATTGCAATTGCAAGGTTCGCTATACTTGAATCTGCAAATGTATCGCCACCATTTGCAATTTCAATCTGTGCTAATGTAATAGGCGCCATTTCGTTTAGAGAGGATGAAAAGCTTGTATTACCTGTTCGAACAGCGTCAATAAGAGTTGCAAGTTCGGTATCTGTCATGGCTACAGCACCACTACCAGTCGCGCCAGTCACAGCATTGTTATTTTGGAGCGCAGCAGAAAGAAGGTTAATGTTTTTGCCTGCATCAGCATCTGCTTCTGCTTGAGTTGCATAATATGCAGTACCGTTAGCGGTTTTCATCTGAGCAATTATTAAATTCGTAGCTGAAGTTCTCCATAATTTTCCGCCTGAGATGTCAGTTGCGTTCAAAAACAACTTATCTGAAGAGGCCAGGCCAACTTGCACACCAAGATCTTTAATGTCCCCTGAAAGAAGTGACTTGCCATCAAAATCAGCGGTTTTGATAAGTAATCCTACTTGCGTTTTTTTATCAACCAGGTTTTGTTGTAGAATAGCACGTTTTTCTCCAGAAAGTGGGCCTGCAGAACCAATCGTTTGTAGTGATTCTTGCAAAGATCCAGCTAGCGTACTTAAGTACTTATCAGTAATTTCTAGCATATTCTTACTATAGTTGGTGCTATTGGCTAGTGTTTTAAGAACAACTTCAGCATCCCTCAAAGAGTTACCAAGGAACAAATCAACTACATCTGCTCTCTTATTAGCGCCTGTTGCCATGCTTTGACCAAGGTCATCGGACTTAAGATTATCTGCTCCGATTTGTCTTGATGCAGCCCCGACCAGGCTATTTCCCATTGTTAATCCCATCTGTCTTCTCCGTTTTAGTTTTTAATAGTTACTCAAACAAATTCCCTAATCTGTCTGAAAATATTAACCGATGTAGTTGCGAGTCAAACATTCCACAAAGGCTCAGTTTTAGTTAAGCTAGAATTATGCCATCATGCCAGTTCGTTAACAAAATACGTGTTATGTTAACCTTTTGCTTGTGCGCGCGATAAGACTCAAAATAGGTGTGAATAGTGAATAAAGATGTGCGTAGGAAGGGGGCGCTTTTGGCGGGGAGTAGATGACTTTTAATATAGCTCTTTGCTACATTCTTCAAATGGAGTTTTCATATTCTTGATTAATGAGTCGCTAAGCTTTTGATTAGAGACTATCATCCATGTTTCTTGGATAGATTCCCAATCTTCTACAGAAATGATTACAGCAGAATTTCTTTTGCCTTTTATTATTTGGGGCTTGTGGCTTAGTGCCACCTCATCAATTAATTTATTTAGCGTGTTTTGTGTTTCGTTAGCGATCAGGTAACTCATTGCAGGTCTCGTTATATCAATATATTAAGTTGATACTAAGAGTACCATAATACTCGGTACTCTTAAACAGCAAAAAATGGCATAAAATAATAACTACTTGAAAAGGGCGGCGTGTTGTTGTATGATTATCTGTAGAATTAGATAATATGAATTATTTAAGGTGGGCTTTTGGTCTACCTTTTTTTATTGGGTGCAGTTTATATGGAGAATAAAATCTCTGACATAATAGAGGAAACCATCAGTGATTTAGGCTTTAACCTAGTTAAAGTGTCTATCCATGGGCTTGGAACTAAAATCGTTGAGATCTTGATCGAACGCCAGAATGGTGAAAGAGTCGAGGTTGGGGATTGTCAGAAAATTAGCCGTGATATCGGAGCGCTGCTGGATGTTGAGGATGTTATTTCAGGTAAATATTTCCTGGAAGTTTCTTCCGCCGGGCTTGAGCGTCCGCTTGTGAAGCTTGATGATTTTGAGCGATTTGTTGATCGTGAAATCAAAATATGTTTGAGAGTCGCCTTTAATGGTAATTTGAAATATAAGGGCAAGTTGCTTGGTGTTGATGGAGATAAGGTGAAATTACAGTCAAAGAATGTAGAGCTGTCCTTTCCTTATGACAATATAAGAAAAGCCAATTTGGTTTTTACAGATGAAATGTTTAGAGCGTTATTAAATAAAAAGAAATAGCTAAGAGAGAGTTAATATGGATAATAATGTGGCGAAAGCTGAAATTCTTCAAATAGTCGAGTCAGTCTCAAGGGAGCGAGGCATTCCAAAAGCAAACTTAATAGAAGCAATGGAAGAAGCCGTGCAAATGGCTGGACGCAAGAAATATGGTATAGAGCATAATATTAGTGCGAAAATTGACCAAAATACTGGGAAAATCAGCCTGTTTCGCGTAAGAGAAGTTGTTGAGCAAGCGGAAGATACCTTTAAACAGATCGAACTGGAAGAAGCAATGCTGATTCGCCCTGATGTGCAGCTTGGAGAAGAAATATTAGAACCACTGCCTCCTATTGATCTTGGCAGAGTTGCGGCTCAAGCGGCAAAGCAGGTGATTATCCACAAGGTGGGCGAAGTGGAGAGAATTCGTCAATATGAAGATTATAAAGAGCGCAAAGGTGATATCTTAAATGGCGTGGTGAAAAGCATAGAATTCGGTCATATTATCGTTGATCTTAGCAGGGCTGAAGGGGTTTTGCGTCGTAATCAGCAGATCAGAGGCGAGGTGTTTAATGTTGGTGATAGGATTAAAGCTTACGTGCAGGATGTGCGCCGGGAGCCTAAAGGAAGCCAGATTTTCCTCTCAAGAACGGATGATAATTTCTTGAAAAAACTATTTGAGATGGAAGTACCGGAGATTTACGATCATGTCATAGAAATTCGTGCTATTGCTCGTGAGCCGGGTTCAAAAGCAAAGATTGCGGTATTCTCATCTGATCGTTCAATAGACCCTGTTGGCTCATGTGTTGGGGTTAGAGGAGCGCGTGTTAAGTCTATCACTAACGAGCTTGCGGGTGAGAAAATTGATGTGATTAATTGGGATGATAATGTTGCTCAGTTTGTGATCAACTGTATGACTCCAGCTGAAATTAGCAAGATCGTGTTTGATGAAACGCAATATAAAGTGGAAACCATCGTTGCTGAAGATCAGCTCAGCCTAGCAATTGGCAGAAGGGGGCAGAATGTTCGTCTAGCTTCGAAGATTACTGGCTGGAGAATTGATGTGATGACGGAAGATCAAGAATCTACTCGTCGTAGTGAGGAGTTCGCTAGAACCACTGAGTTACTTGTCAGCACGCTTGAGGTTGAGGAGATGGTGGCTCAATTATTATCTGCAGAGGGCTATGGTTCAATTGAGCAAATTGCTGCCGTAGAAGATAGCGTTCTTTCTGCGATAGATGGTTTAAGTGAAGAATTAGTTGCTGAGATTAAAAACCGTGCTATAACATATATTGAAGCAAAAGACGAGAAGGTGATTGAGGAGCTTGAAAAATTAGGTGTTGATCAAGAAATAATCGACGCTCTGGATTTACCGGCTGAATATTTGTTAAAACTAGCTGAATATGGTGTGAAGACTATAGAAGATCTAGGGGAAATGAGTGTTCATGAATTTAGGAGGATTGTGCCTAAATCTGTTATTAGCAAAGAAGATATAGAAGCTTTGATTGCTTTTGCTAAAGAACAAGATCAAGGTGAGAATCAAGGCAAAGACCAAGGCCAAGAGGATGCGAGTAACTAGTTTGTTCGGGATTATTGTTTAAAATAGGTTCATTTTATAAAGTTATAAAGGACCTATTATTTGAGATTTAAGGTAATTATTTGAAATTAGGATAAATGACAGATAACCAGGATACAAAAAAGATAAAAAAACTGACGCTAGGCAAGCCTAAGATAAGCCTGAGGAATAAATCAGCTTATCCCAAAAGGTCTGCGGCAGCGCCCGGAGTTGTTGTTGTTGAGGTCAAGAGAGGCCGTGTTTCTGCTGATGGTGGGATGGGGATTAAGGATGCCAAATCCTTGGAGCCTGATCAGGCTCAGTTAAACAGAATGCTTGATACTCTGAAAAAATCTAATGATGATGCTGGCCCGGATAAAGCGAGTATAAGCACTCTCAGCAAGCTGGCTGAAATGAATCAAGTGCCAGAGCCACAAGCGGACACAAAAGAGGATGTGGCAGAAAATACTGGAAGTGATGATGCCAAAAAAACTGGCAAAGACGGGGAGCACGCTGTGAAAGGGGGTGAAAAACCTGCTGCGGGTACAGACAAAACTTCATCTCATAAAAAGGAATTCACCAAACAGCCACCAAGTGTAGTTGCTCCGGCAAAACTCAATGAAAAAGAGCAAGAGGCCAAAGAAGCACCTTCCAAGCCAAAAATTATCGAGCCTAAAAAGCTAAAAAAGACTGATATCATCAATATGCTGGATGAGGCTTCCGGGGCGGCGCCATTTAAAACACGTTCACTTGCTTCAATCAGACGAGCTAGGTCTAAAGACAGAAGAAAAAGAACCGGAACTGTTCAAGCGCAAAAAGTATATCGCGAAGTTATATTGCCTGAGGAAATAACAGTCGGTGAGCTTGCAATCAGGATGACAGAGCGCGCATCTGATGTGACCAGAGAGCTGATGAAACTTGGTGTGATGGCGAATAACGCTCAATTTATTGACGCAGATACGGCAGAGCTGATCATTACTAGTTTTGGCCACAAGGTCAAGCGCGTTAAAGATTCTGATATTGAAGATGTCCTGACTAAATATGAAGACAAGCCAGAGGATTTAAAACCACGCGCACCAATCGTTACGGTTATGGGGCATGTTGACCATGGTAAGACGTCTCTGCTTGATGCGCTCAAGTCAACTGATATGGCGGCCGCGGAAGCTGGCGGGATTACTCAGCATATTGGCGCATATAGTGTGACTATGTCTGACGATAGAATGATCACTTTTATTGATACTCCCGGTCACG
>NVVL01000076.1 GCA_002402195.1 Rickettsiales bacterium
TAAAAGATGTATTACTTGAAGAAGATATATTTAAAGTAAGAATGTTAATATTTGATGTTGAAAATATAAAATACGGAGAGTTAGAAAATTTAATTGTAAATTGTCAATTTGCAATATATGAATTTTGTTTTGAATGGGAAGACGCTAATAATATTACATTGCTAGGAGAATTCAGTGAAAGAAAAGAAAAATATCAAGAGCTTTTAAATATATCTCGTTATTTTGATGATATTATTGAAAATAAAAAGTCAAAAATAATTGAAAATGTTATTGGTGCTCGGAGCGGGACTTGAACCCGCACGGCATACGCCGAAGCATTTTAAGTGCTTTGTGTCTACCAATTCCACCATCCGAGCAGTATCAAAAAGTATCAAACATTAACGCAACCGCTAACGGTTGCTTTTTCCCTTCCATATCAAAAAGTTAAAACTTTTTTCTCTGTAAGCGACTTGTATTTTAAGACCAACGCGTCTATACTTTTTTTGATCCGATTCAATGCTTTACTGTATGATTTTTTGAAGGTATCAAAGAGAGTATCAAAAATGAGCAAAATCAGCTATGAAAAGCTAGGCGACGGCATAGCACTATACAAGCCAGTGAAAAGCCGTTTTTGGTGGTGTCGTGTCCGTGTAGACAATCACCCAGCCATTAAAGAAATAAGAAAGAGTTTGAAGACAGAAGACAAGAACAGGGCGATCTATGAAGCACAAAAAATTGCACTAGAAACAGAAATTAAAATTAAAGAAAATATTGATTTAATGACTTCAAAACCAAAAGCATGGAAAATTGCAGAAAAAGCAAAAATAAGATTAGAGAGAGCAAAACCAGCAAAGCCAACATACCCCGGTTATATAAGAATTTTAGAAAAAGAAATTATTCCATTTCTTAAAGAATTAGATAAAAATATAACGGAAATAAACAGGTATACAGTAGAAGATTTTTTTGACAAATATGAAAAAAATTCAAAAACACAAGTGAATATGTCAAAAACATGCTTTAAAAGAGTTTTTGAAGAAGGATTGAGAGAACAGTGGATTGAAGAAAAAAACATTCCAAAAATGCCAAAAGTTGAAATAAAAGAAACAGAAGAAAAAAGAAATCATTTTAATGAAGAAGAACTTGCAACACTTCATAAAAGAATTGATGAATATATTGGAAATTCTAGAAAATCAGTTTCAAAAGAAAATCGTTTTCTATTAAAATGTATGATGTTATTTTTGGAGGCATCCGGAGCCAGAACAGGTGAGGAATGTAAAATAAAGTGGGATGATCTAGAAGTTATTAAAAAAGACGGTATAAAAGCGGTAATGTGTAAAATTTCAAAGGGAAAAACAAAAGGAAAGGGAGGAAGAAAAATTATACTAGACGGGCAAGCAATTGAAGCAATAGAGCTTGTTTTTAATTATCAGTTAAAAGGTATTGAGAAGATAGAAAAAGTGGTTAAAACGCCATTTTTTGAGTATTATGACTATTCAAATGATAGGATTGATTTTTTCGATTTCATAGATGAAGCAAAGAAAAAACTTTCAGGATTTCATATTTTTGAAAGAAAAGACAGAAAAGAAATTGATTTCTCAAAAACTTTTGAGTTATACATTAAATGGTTGAGAGAAGAAGAACTCATTGGAAATAAAAATCATACTTTGTATTCTTTCAGACATACATTCATTACTTCAAAACTGATGGAAAAAGAAGAAAAGAGAAGATGGACAGCAGAGCAAGTTGCAAAGCATTGCGGGAATTCGTTGCAAATGATTTGGGATTACTATCTTCACTTACAAGCAGAAGATACAATATTTAATTTTGATTATTACATTGAATTGAGAAATAAAACGGAAAAAATAACGGGGGCATAAAGCCCCCTTTTTCTGAGAATTCCTTACGGAATTTATTTTTTAAAACGCTCAATGAATTCTGTTGGAGTCATTTCAATTGAATCAAGCAATTCTTTTGTCTGAGCGGGCTGACGCCCGATTGAATTGACTTTATAAATAGATCCTTCATATTCAATTTCAAGCCCCTGCCATGCGCTTTTCCTTGTCGTTTTCTTGGTTGGCTTTTCAAATTCCAATACATCAGAAAGCATAGAATGAAGTTGATGAAATGAATATTCATGTTCATCAAGAACAGATTTCAGATCTTCAAAGAATTGTTTTTCTTTTTTTGCATCTTCATTTTTAGAAAGTTCTTCAAGTTCTTTTTGAAGTTGTTCAGCAAGCAATGATTTCTTCAAATAACTGCTCATATTGCGCCTCATTTGCCTTTTTTTAAATTAGTGGTATATTGATACCAAGCAATAAAATAATAGGTTAAAAATGGAAGATTTGCAAGAAGAAATTGAAAGAACAAACAAAATTCTTGTTTTAATGCTTCAAGAATTGAAAAATATAAACATGAATTTAATCAATAATGTCTTGGAATACCCGGAATTCGGGATTAAAACAAATGAGAAAGAAACAAAAGAAGAGAGATTAAAAAGATTTCTTTCTTTTATCGATGAGCTTGAAAATGAAAACGGAAAGAAAACGAATCGACCTACAAAATGAATTGAAACAAATTCTAGAAAGTGAAAGATCTATAAGAAAACATTTTCTGGAAGTATTGCGGGGAACCCCCACTTCCCCCGAGGGGGCCCCTTCTCCCCCACATATTCCAGAAAATTAAACCTTTATAACTTCATATTTTCAGAGAGTCTTTTTTGATCTTTTGAAACTCCGCAAGTCCAATAACCGTTGAACTCTTTAAAAGTCCATCTATATAAGCAAGAATCAATGTATTCAATATCATAACCAATTTTTTTAAGACTTTTTGAGTTTGTTGAAAAATTGCCGTTTGGACCTTCAACAATGGCAGAAAATACAAATTTTGATTGATTTGAAGGCATCCAAGATGATCCTTTGATAATAATATTTGAGGCTGTAAATGGATGACTCTGTATCTTTTCAAGTGCTTTTGCAAGTTCTTTATTATGATTTTTTAACTCTTCAACTTCACCATTTAATGCTTTAATCTGTTTATTTTTTTGAACAACTTCTTGACTTGAAACAGTTGATTGATTTGAAAGAATGGGTGAATTTTGAGTTCTTTCAAGATTCTTTGTATTTTCAGATGTTTTTGTTGTAGCAGAAAATATATTAAAATTCAACCAGCCTTTCCACCACAAAAAGATGAAAAAGAAAGGAATAAATGCTATTCCATAAAAAACGGGATGTTTTAAAAAACTCTTTACGTTTGTATCAACAGCTTCTTGAACTTCACCATCAGATTTTGCATGGCTTTTATAAAATTTATAAATTTCAGGATCGTATTTTCTTATTTCTTCTTGAATAATAGATGATTTTTTTGATCCATCTTGACGAATTCTTAAAGCATATCTGTTTGATTGACCAACAACGGACAATTTTGAACAATGGTAAAAATGCTTAACAAGTCCTAATGTTCTTCTAGAAAATTTTTGAGTGGTTTGAGTAAGCAATAATATGTCATAGCCCATTTGTCTATGTAAGGCAAAAAAATCTTCAATGGGTTTTAATTCTCTTGCAGGTCTATCATTTCCAAGACAAAAATGAGCCTCATCAACGACAATTAAAGGTTTTTGTCCCTTATCATTTACCCAATTTTCATCTTGAAAATCATCAGCAGTTTGAAATGCATCATATGCTTCGCCGTTAGTTCCTTGTCTAATTTCAAGTAATTCATCAAAATTAATATCAGGAAATGATTTTTTTAATTCATCAATATGCAAAGGAATATTTGTTATTACTTTCCTTTTTTGCTTTGTAATTGTTGGAATAATCCACTTATCAACAGCAGTATAGCTTTTGCCGTCTCCCGTAGTTCCTAAAATTATATTTATTGCCATTTTCGCCCTTTATTTTTATTATTTTATTTACTTCCTAATCCAACAAATGGGATCATCTGCATTAATAATTTAATTCCAGTTGCAGAAATTATAATTGACATTGCTTCGCTTATTCCTAGAACACCCATCATATTTAAAGTGCTATCAGGGATCATTGAAATATATTGTAGTGGATTCATGAAATCCAAACCCAACGCCAAAGTGTCGAGAACAAACAAAAATGCCTTTGTTATTACATCAAACAAGAATGAAAACAAATCAGATAACATTGCAAAAAATGTTAATGCAACATCATCAAATACTTGTTCAAACCAGTCCATTAAATCTTGAAACATATAAACCTCATTTAATTAAAATACTATTCTAAATGCAAATAAAGTTGCACTTATTAAAACTATTACTTTAAGAAATCCAAAAACTCCCGGAAGAAATTGATCAGGATCAATAGACATTATTCCGAAATCATGAATTCCAATATCGAAATTGAAAGTAAAAACCGGAACAGTTCCATCGTTAGTAAAACGAAAACTGTCTAAAAATTCCATAAATTTTGATTTTTCAATTTCTTTTTTAAAATCTAACAATACACCGGAAAAACCATCAGGGTAAATTGGAGTCCAATAACCAGTTTCTAAAATGGCAGGGCTATCAGGTTGAGAATCAATAGGAACTTGATCAGGAATTAAAGAATCAGGATCATTAACTTCATCAGTTGTATACTCACCATCACCATTTTCATCCGTGGCATAATTTGAACAATCACCCCTACCCATATAAAAACCACCGATTAAACAATATGTTGGACCGTCTTCGGGACTATTTACATTCCAACCATTCGGAGAATTATCAATATAATTTGGAATACCATCACTGTCAATATCATCATCTTGATAATTTGGAATTCCATCACCATCAATATCAGAATCTTGATTATTTAAAGTTCCATCGCCATCTATATCATTATCTTCACCGTTTAAAATTCCATCACCGTCAATATCATCATCTTCTTCATTAATAAAACCATCGTCATCAATATCAAGATCTTGATTATCAGGTATTCCATCACCATCTGTATCTTTGTTTATATCAGATAATGGATCAGAGTCTATATAATTTGGAATACCATCACCGTCAATATCATTATCAGTAGAATCAGGGATTCCATCACCATCCATATCATCATAACCCGGAACTTCTGTATATTCACCATAAGGAGTATTATCTATGTAGTTAGGAACACCATCACCATCAACATCATCATCCTGTTCGTTTGGAATGCCATCACCGTCAATATCAAGATCTTCAATGTTTGGAATACCATCACCATCTGTATCAGTTTCAGGAATTTCAGGTTCAGTTGAAACAGAACCAGCAGATTCAAAAATTATATAATTTGAAGAATCAAAAGAACTTGTAAATTTACCATCTTGACCGGGAAATTCATTTGAACGAACATACATTGATGAACTATAACCACGGCGAGTATTATAATAATTACAACCCAAATCCCAAGAATCAGGTTGATCATCATATTCACGATGAATAACAAGAGCCCAGTTTATAGAACTTGCACCGCTGTATTCATTTTGTGGGTGAGTGTATTCAAGAGCAACAGAGCAAGCAATCATAGGATCATTAAAATTAAATTGATCTAATGAAGTATTACCAGATGAAAATGTTATATCGATATTTTCATAATAATCTGTTCTATTTATTTCAGCAGAAAATGAAAAACTAGAAAATAAAATTAAACTTAAAAATGAAATTATTCTTACCATGTTTCCCCCTTCTCATAAAGTTTTATTCTTTCTTGCAAAAGATCATCAGAAGTTTTTTCAGGAAAACAAGGCAATTCAAATGCAATTGTCATATCTTGCAAATACAATGGGCTTGCAGGAATATTTGAATAATCAATGAAATATTTTTCAAGAAAATCTTTTTCAGATTTTGCAACAGTAGATTTCGGATAATAAATTTCGCAATATTCTTTTTGAGTCAATGGATCATCTGTATAACCGTGATAAACAGGGAAAGCCCTAGCTTTTCCAACAGCAAAACCAACTGCAAAAATAATAAAAAATAAAATCGCTCTTTTCATAAATACCTTTTTTTATTATTGTATAATTTAATTGTATTTAATTTAAAAGATTTGTCAAATAATTTATATAAAGAAGTGTGAATATTGAAGAGAATAAAAATAAGAAAGGAATATAATTCATATATTCCTCATTGCAGTTATAAAGACAAACGCAGACATAGCGCCTATCAAAGCTACAACAACAAAAAACAATGCCATTAAACCCGATATAACCATGTCTACGCCCTACCCTTTAAGCCTTGCTTATAGCACGCTTTACAAGAGTAATGCCTTTGTATGCCAAGAAAATACCAAGCACAGTACCACCGATGGTAACAACAGCAGTAGCAACACCACCCATGTCAACAGAGTTGAACAACTGCTCAACATTAGATGTTTCAGTTGCGTGTGCAGAATTTGCAAGGATCAAAGAACCTGCAACAATTCCAGCTTGATTGTATTTATTTAACATTTTTTCTTTTACACTATTCATAATTTTACCTCATTTATAGTTATTTTTATTAGTGGAATAGAAGACACTTACGCCTGCCTAATTACGCTTTTGATTACTCCCACAACATAACCAAAAAACCAGAATGTCAAAACAGCGGAAAAACCCCATGCAAAGACAAAACCTATTTGTTCAGGTGAAATTGTTAATGGTTGAACTAGAATATTATAATCTTGTTTTTCCATTAAAAGGAAAGTTGTGCAATTCTCAACAGTTTGAGAATTTGCAACAAGAGTATTATTAACATCCAATTCAACGCACAACATTAAACAACCTTTATTTCATCAATTAACTTGATATTTTCAAAAGTTTTTACATCACCACTATCACTTTTCTTATGAACATGATCAATATAAACAGGACAAAGAACAGTTTGACCTTTGAAAGAATCTTCATCTATTTGAAATTTTTCAGGATTGTATTGAATTTGTTTGATTAAAGTGATGTTTTGTTCAGATTCAAGAACAACATAATAAAATGTGTATTCCTTATCTTTACCTCTTTTTTGCTCTACCAAGCCTCTAAAACGGCCTTGAATAAAATATTTCATAATTATGCTCCAATTAATTAAATTCGTTAAGGGTGGAAAAGTGGGAGAGCGCGCCCACAATTCCATTTTCTATTTTAAAGCGCTCTTTTCTCTATATATAAATAAATTACCATTTTATTTTTGATTGTCAAATATTTAAATAATAAAAATATATATTATTTTCTTATTCAAGAATAGAAGACTTAAAACCACACTAAGCACAAGGGCGCGTTTAGCGTCCCGCAGGGCTCAAAAGCAACGCGTAAGCGGTGCAAATTTTCAGAACAACGCGGAACGAAGTGAAGCGATCAAAAAGCGTTAAGAAACACCTTCACAGGTGTTTTAGCTTTTTGTAATTAAGAAATCCTTTAAAAGAATTCTTTTTAAAGAAATCATTATTGTTGATCTCTTTTTTTAGTCCCCAAAATTTATTGAATTCTAAGAGATTTAGAGGGCTATAATTACATATCCATAAGAGGATTTTTAAAGGTGTAGTAATAACAAGGGTTGTAGAGATGGGCACTTGACTTATAGATCAAGTTTTTTGTTTAAAAGTCAACTTTCGATTTTTTTATTTTTTGATTTATTTGTCAATTCTATTGACTTATATGAAATTGATGTTAATTTAATATTAGAGAGAAGAAAAAATTTAATACAACAATAATATTTAGGAGTAATTAATGAATAACAGATATACAGTTTATGACAAACTAACAGGAAAAGAAGTAGAAGCAAAAGATATTGAATTTAAAGCAAGTAAAGAAAAAATAAGAGTGCCAAAGGAGGCTATTATGTTAAGTCAAAGAGATTTTGAACAATTATTAGAAATGAGAGACAAAGATGATAAATTAGTTTTTCAAGGTAATGATTTGAGAGTTTTATTTAAAATCATTTTTAAACTTGATTTTGAAAATTATGTAGGAATTAACCAAAAAAAGCTTGCTAGCGTTTTAAGATTAAACCCTTCATCCGTTTCCAGAAGCTTGAAAAAAATTAAAAAAATAGGTGTTATTGAAGAATCAGATGAAGAATCAATACATACCTATTACAGATTAAACCCTCAATTTGGTTGGAAGGGTAAGGGTGAAACTTGGGCTATTGAATTGAAAAAAAGACAAGTTAAAAAAGAAGTTGATTATGAAAAAGAAAAACACGAACAAAGAGAAATTGATGATATTCTTGACAATGCAGAAGAAGTTGATGATTCATCATTATATGAATAAGAGAACCCGCTTAAAAAAGCGGGTTTTAATCTTTGAGAAGAATAAAATAGGAGTAATTACCCTATGTTTTAAATATAACCTATAAAAAATAAAAATCAAGGGCGTTTATGAAAATAAATAAAATAAATTCAGAAAGTATTGATTCATTAAGAACAATTTCATGTTTAATTGTTGTTTTGTCTCATGTTTATGAGCTATCAACAAACAACTATAATAATTTAGTAAATGAATTAATTAGTTTCACGGCTGTTGCCGTGTTTTTCTATTTGTCGGGTTATGTAAATTATATTTCCTATAAAAATAAAAATAATCCGTTGATCTTTTGGAAAGAAAGAATTAAAAGAATTTACCCAGCGTATTTTTTAGCAGTTCTTTTAAGTTTTACACTTGCGTATATTTTAGACATTGAAAAATTAAGTTATTTAAGCAACTATATTTTTTTACAATCATGGGCAACAGAAACAATAATAACAAATCAAGCATTATGGTCATTAGCATATGAAATGTTTTTATATTTGATATTCCCGGCTTTCTTTGTAGTCAGAAATAAGGCTTTTTGGGGCTTTTTAGCAATATGCGTTGTTTTGATAGTCTTTCACAAAATAAACGCGTTAATACTGCTTTTGTGCTTTTTGGCGGGTATGATTAAAGCAAGAAAGAAAAAAGAGTTCAAAGAATTCTATTTTTTCCCAAAAATTGGGAAATGGACTTATGAAATTTACATTTTCCACTTCCCTGCCCTATTCATGTTATTTGAGCTTTATAGTAGGTTTATAGCGTGATTTTGACTTTCTATCATCACTCATTTTGATTGAATAAGATTGTTTGATTGTTTCTTTTTCCTTTTGAATTTCTTCTTTCAATAATCTCTGTTCAATCATTTTTGCTTGATATGCGTCCCAATGCTTGATTTCTTCTTTTTGTTTCTTTGAAAAAAGACTTAAAAATTGAACTTTAAAGCGCTTTAAAAACTTAGGGCGTGGTTTTGGGTCAGAAGTCAAATCATATTCTAATTCAAGCAATTTTGATTGTTTTTGTTCTAATGATTTATTTCTTCTTTCTAATTCCTTCCAGTGTTTTAAATTCTCTTTTTTCTTTTGAGCAACAAATTCAGATTTTTCAAGATGTTTTTTCTTTGTAATTTCCTTTGAGATTCCCCTTTCAAATCCAAGTTCTTTGAAAACTTCACCGCAAATATCTTGCATTTTTGAAAAATCTTTTTTCTTTAATTTCTTGAAAGTGGATTTTCTGTTTTCAAAATCATAATTGAAAAAACTCAAATGAGCGTGTGGATTTAATACAATTGTTCCATCTTCTTGCTTGTGTCCTTCATCAACATGCAAAGACCAACCCAAACCAGTAAAACCGAATGTTTTTGATATTCTTTCAAGTGATTCAGTTAATGCCCTTTCAAAGTCAAGAGGATTTTCATTATATGATTTTTGAAATTTTTCATTTGAAAATGCAAGGACGCCTTCAAGATAACAATTAAAATCAGAGCGTGGATTTTTACCAAGTATTTTTTTATATGCTTCAAATTTTTCATTGAAATTTTTTTTTATATTTTTACCATAGAAAAAATATTGATTGAGTGGGGTTAGTTTTTTATCAATAACATTTTCAGTATCTTCAATTTTTCTTTCGCAATGAGCAGATAAAACATCAACTTTTGTTTTCTTATAATATTTAATATTGAAACTAACAAATCTTTTCATAGATCTCCTTTTATTATTCTTCTCAATATTATTATATAATAATTTCGGAAGTTTGCAATTACCTATGAACATAGGCTTTAGCCCACTAAAGCCTAACCCAAGGTTAAGCTAGCCACTTCGTTTGCCGTGGGTTCCTGAGGAAGGCTAAAAAATAAAAATAAAATTAGCTGGGTTGATTTATAAAATTTATGTGATAAATTTAAATTATAAAAATAATAAAGGAGCGCTGATGATTGATTTAATTTTTATTTTAATTCTTACTATTATCATAATTATTATGATGTTTTTGCTTTTAACATTCCCTAAAAAATATTATAAAATTGAAGAGGAATGTGAAAAGAATGCAAGAAAAAATATTTTAATTGAAGAAGTTAAAAGATTAAGATTTAAAAAATATGATCTTAACCAAAGAATAAGTTTGTTTTGTTTAGAATATTCAAAACAATTTAATATTTTTTTAGAAGAGTGTAGGAAAAATAAAATATTTCCAGAAGATATAACAGAGAAAATGACAACAAGAGAATTTGCAACAATGCTGAGGCATAGCCCTTGGTATTTAGTAAAAGAGCATAAAAGTATAAAAATTAAAAATGAGGAGGAATAAAATGGTATATTTATTTGAAGGTTATAATAGAGATTTTAGAAATGAAAAATTAAATGATGAATTTGAAAAAATGTATAAAGAAAATTTTAATTTTT
>NVVL01000077.1 GCA_002402195.1 Rickettsiales bacterium
TTTTTACTTACGTATTGATTGATAGAACAACAAGATATAATATTTTTTATTCTTTAACAAGCTTTAAATATTATATCTGTCCCCAACAATACAACTTTATCTCAAACCATCTACTAAACCGCACTATTAAAAACCTCTAACACCTTGAACAGCTCGCCCATTTGGGACTTCGCGGTCAGGCGATAAACCTGGCGTTCCAGCACTTCGCTGTCGCTTTTGGGCAGTTTTTGCTTTAAAGAATCCAGCCTTAAATCTATGCCATATTTTGCCAAAAATTCTCCTTGAGAGAAAATTGTTTGCTTCTCAAGACCTTGTTCAGTGGAAACTTTTTTCAGAGCATTAAAATCCACATGAGCCGTTAAATCAGCCTCGCCCATGGTAGCTATAATCGACTCATATTTATGGTTTTTTATGGCTTGCAAGGTAGCATTATATTGCTTTCTAGTTCGCACATTTACATCAATATCATAGCCATAATCGATGATCAAACTAGCCCCACCATATTTGGATAAATTCTTCGCAATAAGGCGCATCATATTGAACGCATCAACTGACTCTTCGAGAATCGCGCCATCTTGGGCGCTGGTATGGTCAAGAAGAAGTTGCCCTTTTAACGTTTTATGTAGTTCAAGCTTATGGTGTTTAACCATCCCATCACTAGGGTCGATTACTAGAACCTGCTCAAACCAATTATCTTTTGATTTCAGATATTGCTTAATCGGCAGCGCGTCAAAAAACTCATTCGCAATTAGGATCGTTGGTAATTTCGGCAAATTTTTAAGATCGCTGAGCCAGGTGGTCTGCTTGTCATATTGATCCAAATGCTGTTGCTGCTTTTTAATAAAATGCGGATTCACCTCAAAAAGACAAATTTTAGCCGCTTTGAAAAATTCCGGAACAAGCTTTGCAGTGCGCAGGAAATCTCTCATCAGCTTGCCCTGCCCTCCTCCAAGTTCCACAAGTGCGAAACTGCTGGGAGAGCCGAGCTCCTTCCATTTTTCGATCGCCCACAATGCTATAACCTCACCAAATAGCTGCGAAATTTCTGGAGCGGTAATGAAATCCCCACCCTCGCCAAGATTTTGCACGGAGCGATAATAGGAGTCATTATTGGTGGTTAGAGCCTCTCTCATCATATCGTCAATTTTGATGTGACCGACTTCTTTTATAATATTTCTAATCTTTAAATCTATTGGCATTGTTTCTTACTATAAAAAATCAAAATTACTCCAGCAAATAGCATAGGGATGCACAGAACCTGTCCCATTGTGAACCCTCCCGCGAGAAATCCGATATGAATATCTGGCTCTCTGAAGAATTCTGCTATTATCCTAAACATTGAATAGAATACCAGAAATAGCCCAGAAATCACCCCCCGCCGCTCTAGCGCATTAAATCTTAGAGCTGCAATCATCAAGATAAAAAGCAACACTCCGCCCTCTAATGCTGCCTCGTAAAGCTGGCTTGGGTGGCGCGGATTGCCATCGCTTCCAGGGAAAATAAACGACCACGGAACATCCGTAACCCTACCATATAGCTCCCCGTTGATGAAATTTGCAAGCCGCCCAAGAAGCAAACCAATCGGCGCGGTGGTGGCGAATAAATCTAATGTGGCAAAAATGCTGACTCTATTATATCTTGCATAAAATATAGCAGCCGCTATAAACCCAGCAGCTCCGCCATGGAAGGACATCCCGCCTTCATATGTTTTGAAAATATCAACAGGGTGCGCCCAAAACCTAGCCGGGTCGTAAAAAATCACATACCCCAAACGCCCGCCAATAATGATACCGATAATAACCCAAGTGATAAAATCATCCACATGCTGCTTTGTTAAGGGGGTTTTGGTTGTTTTTACCAGCATCAAAGCGTAATACCAACCAAGAAGCACCCCGCCAACATAAGAAATCGAGTACCACGTCACAGCAAGAGTACCAAACGAAATAATTACCGGGTCAATATTGGGAAAATCTAGCATCAATACACTTATCTATGTTTAAAATTTATGCAGCTTCCTTATTTTTAAGGCTTATGCCAAGCTTAGCAAACACATCGATTAATGCCTCGGTTAATTGCTGCGCCATCTGCTTTGTATGAGCCGGAGTTGGAGTAATTCTCAAACGCTCAGTGCCTTTGGGAACAGTCGGATAATTAATATGCTGCACGAATATATTATGCTCCTCAACCAGCATTTTTGACGCTTTTGCCGTAAGTTTCGGGTCACCAATTATAATTGGTATTATATGGGTTTGATTTTTTAAAAACTCAATCCCAGCCTCTTTAAAATAATTCTTCACATTTTCTACAGAATCATGATGTTTTTCGCGTTCAACGTCAGAATCCTTCAAATGCCTTATGCTTGCAGTTGCCGCAGCCGTGACTGCAGGCGGCAAAGAAGTCGTAAAAATAAACCCACTTGCCGTAAGCCTAACAGCATCCACAATTGCGCTATTTCCTGCTATATAACCTCCGATCACCCCATATGCTTTGGCAAATGTTCCTTGGATAATATCAATTTTATCCTCCACCCCCATCATATTGGCAATACCTGCACCTCTATCGCCATAAAGCCCAACACTGTGCACTTCATCGATATATGTCATTGCATTATATTTTTTTGCAAGCTCGCAGATTTTATCTATCGGGGATATCAAACCATTCATGGAATATGCAGACTCAAAAGCAATGATTTTCGGACGGTTAATATCGATAGTTTTTAATATCTCTTCCAGATGCTCCATATCTAAATGACGGTAAATATGCTTCTCTGCCCTCGAATTTTTCATCCCAGAGATCATTGAAGCATGGTTCGATTCGTCAGATAAAAATACCAAACCAGGCATTATCTTTGCAAGGGTGGTCAGCGTGGCATCATTGGAGATATACCCGGATGTGAAGACGAGAGCAGCCTCGCTCCCATGCAGATCCGCGACCTCTTTTTCAAGATCCATTATAGCGTAATTATTACCACCTATATTTCTTGTACCACCAGACCCAACGCCATTTTCTAAGATTCCTTGAGTCGCTGCCTTCAGCACTTTCGGATGCTGACTCATGCCAAGATAGTCATTAGTGCACCACATGATTATTTCTTTTTTGTCCTCTCCCCAATATGCTTTTGGGAAGCTTCCTGCAATTCTTTGAAGGCCAACAAACTCTCTATATCTTCCTTCGTTTTTTATTTGCTGAATTTGACTTTCAAACGCGGCATTATAATCAAACATTATTCCCCCTGATAAAGATGTTTGTCACTATACATTACTTAGCCTCAATTTAGAATGAATTAATTATAAATTATCCACAAAGCTTAGTATAATCTATTCTCTATCTTATAGAAGATTTTTTTCGCCCGCGCCTCGTAAGGTAGTTAAACTCAGCGCCAATGATAAATATCATATTGACTATATAGAAGAATATAAGTGTGATAATGATACTACCAATCGAGCCATACACAACATTCAGCTGATGATAATGACCAATATATTTCGATAATAAATAACCGCTACTTGTCCATAATATAACCGTCAGAAAAGCACCAGGCACGACCTCCTCAAATCTTAGCTTTGTATTGGGGATGATGTAATATAGAGAACAAACACTCAAAAACAGCGACAAAAACACCAGAGCATAGCGCGCAAGATTCAAAGTTTCACCATATCCCTTGGCAAGCAGCACAAATTGCGGAAGCTTGGCAAGACCAATAGGTATAATAAGCAACACAAGCATGGCTAGGGATATCACCAAACTAATCGCCAAGAATTGGATGATACTCAGCAAGCGCCTGAATATATAATTAGGCGGCGACTTGATCTCATATACTCTATTGAGAATAGTCCTCAAACACTCCACAAAAGAGGATGATGTCCATATACTACCAAAAATCGCCAAAGTCATCAGCTCCTGAGGGGGAGCCTTAATCAACTCACTAATTCGCGCTCTGATAGACTCTATAGATTGCTCCGGGAGATTCTCAAGGGCAAATTCAATGAATTTGGCACCTAGCTCCGATGCTCCAAGGAAACTTGTGAGTGCTAGAATAAAAATAAAGAATGGAAAAATCGAAACGAGAACCATAAACGACATATACCCAGAATGCTCAACGCCATCATGATTGACCATGTTGACAATTGATCTGTATATGTTGCAAATTAATCTTATCATCTAACTCAACCTACTAAAGATATAATGGACACAGAACAAACCCGATCTCTTCGTATTATAAACCCTGTATTTATATAAGCAAGCTTGCTGGCATATATGCTGTATATATGAGAAAATCTATACACTCATATAGCTGTTTTGTGATAAATTTCCTGAATAATATTAAAAAAAATTAAATAACACTTGCACAAGTTTGATTTACAATGTATATTACAACCAAACAAGTTGCATACTAATGTAATTATGTTAATGTTTTATAATAATTTAACCAATAGAGAGAAACTATGGCACGTAAAAACGAGTACATACAAGAAGTAGACAAATTTGTCGGTGGAGAAATTTATTCATTGAGACTAGCAAAAGGCCTATCCCGTCAGCAGCTTGCAAAGAATATTGGCGTGACTCACCAGCAGCTACAAAAATATGAAAAAGGAACAAACAGAATATCTGTAGGAAGATTAGTCCTAATAGCAAGAGCTCTTGGTAAAGAAATTGCTTTTTTCTATGAAGGTCTAGATTCTAATCATAAAGAGCCTGTTACTACAAAGCACCAACGTATGTGCATTGAAGTTTCACGCAACTTCATGAAAATCAACAGCGCCGATCATCAAAGTGCTGTGAACACACTTGTGAAATCACTTTCAAAAGTGGCATAAGTAGATAAAGATTTTCTTATATTACGAAGAACGCACTGGCTTTAAAGCTGGTGCGTTTTTTTGTGTGATTTGAGAAGCTATGTGCGCAGGCCTAAAATACGAAATATTCTAAGCCTGCGGACGTAGCTTCTCAGGTTCCGACTTCGTCTGTGCAGGGGCTTTATCTTCAGTGTGTTCTAAATGTTCTTGCTTGGGTTTGAGGAAGATCACCATCAATGCTCCAATCAAAACAAGACTATACATAAAGATAAATTGCGGCGAGCCTACGACAATATCAAAACTGTCTATTTCTCTGTAATATTTGAAAAACTCTATTCCGGCATAAAACCCCCCAATAATCATCGGAATGGAAAGCCTCCAACCGGCCAGCAGGATGATCAATATGTTGTTAACCGTAAATATCACAAATTGTAACTGTCCGAATTTACTAATCAAAACGAAGAATGTGCTAAAAAACGCTAACATATAGAATATAGCAGGGTTCCACCATATTTGCACCACGCGCTCTTTTATAATCTTCGGAACACTAAGCGGCCAAATTGGATACATCGCCATCATCGTTCCTGTAACCATCATAATTTGGTAAATAGCAAGTACGATTTGGCCGTTTGGTGAGAGCAACTCTACCTTGGTTGAATACATAGTGGTGATGGTGCATATGATGCAATAAATGCCAAAGCCTGTATAGGTTAGATCATCTTTCGGGGAATATTTTCTGCACAGATCGAAAAAATTAAACTCCTGAAACCATCTCAAAAACGACCCTTTATTCTTTTTACGAATCAACTCTTGCGCGTCTAAATATTTCCTATCCTTTATTCCAACCCAGCCTCCTTCGCTGCCAAGCAAATAGTGACTGCCGAATAAAAATATGATATTTGCAAGCATACCGCATATTATAGTGTCTGCCTTGATGCTAAAAATCTTCCACACAACCACCGTACAAAACCCAGCCCCCATGCCTATTAATACTGAGTTTGTACTGCTGCGGAATCCTAGGATACTGAATAATAGGGGAACTGTTACAACAGTCATATAGAAGCTATTTGCTGACAATACTATGGATAACAAGTCTCTACCTTTTAAAGCTAGTATTATGCCACCAATACCAAGCAAAAAGGAAAAAACCTTTGCTAGAACTAATTCATTATTTTTCTTAATTGCTACAACATTGCAAATATCATGTGAAATCATGACGGCAGAAATATTCATGTTTGAGTCAGCTGTTGACATTGACATTGCTATTATACCTATAATCAACAAGCCTTTTAATCCTGTATAAGTATAGTTATCTATTAAAAACCCAAAAAGTTGGCTTGACTCCATATCAGGATTTACATAAAAAAGAAGAAATGGAATCCATGCCATTACCAACAATATAGTAGCAAAAACTGCTGCTGAAATAATGGTTGCTTTCTTTATTTGTTCAAGAGTTCGTGCCATAGAAATCCTTTGAAAACTTGCTGGCATCATGGTTGGTATGGTGAAATATATCATCAATGGAAGTATCTCCCATAGCTTAGGATTACCAATATTCAATGCACGCTGAATATTAAATTTAGGCGATTCTAGAGCAGTATCAATTGAAAAACCAGTAAAATAAAGCTGATTCCAAATCATTATTCCCACCAAAGGTAACACGAAACAAAATGTAAATAGTTGTAATATATCCGTAACTGTAACTGCTCTAATTCCACCCATAGCAGAATAAAAGGTTACCACCATGCCCGATATAATCACAGCAACATAACTTGGAATATCTGAAAAATAACTAACCATGTTGCCAAAAGCCTTAAATTGAACTGCTATAAGCCCCATAGAGCCTATGCTACCTGCAATAGCTGTAATTATCCTTACCTTTTTGCCATACAGATCTCCCATAGATTCTGCTACTGAAGTGCTGCCTAAAAACTCCCCCATTCTCGGCACCAAAATATACGCCATAATTAATAGCTGGATTCCCATACATAAAGAAGCAACAACAAAAAGCACTCCATGAGAATATACCTCTGTTAAATCAATAAAAAACCCACTAGCACTTGCCCATGTCGCAACAATAGTCGCAACAAGCGCGGCTGTTGAAAAGTTCCTGCCGCCCAGCGCGTAATCCTTTATTGTCTTAACCCTGCCCCCTTGCCCGAGCCCTATGACAAGAGTTACAGTTAAAAATGCTACGACTATGATTAAATCAATATTAACACCAAAAAACATATATCTACATTTACCAGTTAACAAAACTCGGAAACAAGTAATACTATTATCGCCTTTTGATTGCAAGGGTTTTTTTGTATAAGTATGAATGTCAATCAACTAATAATGACACAGACACCGCAGATAAAAGCAGCGCCTATGCCTATGAATCTGGGCAAAAAAAATAATTAAAAAAGACTGTAGGGAAAAAAAGCGAGCGCAGCAAAAAAAGACAATGATTTACGAAGCCATGAAGCAACCTAGTACAGCAACGATATTAAATAAAACGATATCAGTGCTCCTCATCTTTTCTTAGTTAGATGCTATTTCCCTTTAGAATATTATTTATTTAATGTTGTCGCTGTACTAGAACCTAAACAACTTCAACAAGACTCCCCTACTCCCTTGTTCCATCTTTTCCCCATTGCGATGAAGTGGTTATTTCTGAAATCTTTTTTGGCATATTGCATGATTTCCCCAGACAAAGTGCAGACTTTCCCGCCGGCGGCTCTGATCAGGGCGTCGCCTGCGGCTATGTCCCATTCCATTGTGGTGCCGAATTTGGGGTATATATCTACGCGTCCCTCAGCTAGCATGCATAATTTGATTGAGCTTGGTATTGACACTATTTCAGAAAAACTATTACTTGCCAAAAAGCTTTCTGTTTTTTCATTCAAATGATGCGAACTGACTACAGCCACCAAGCCCTCTGACCCATGTGCTGGGCGAATTGTTTTGATTCCGTTTTCTTCTACGCAGAAATTTTGCTCCGCGTCTGTGAAATATAACAACCCGGTAGTTGGTTGATATATAAACCCATAAGCAGCTGATTTATTGTCAATGAGCGCTATATTGACCGTAAAATTATCTGTGTTATCAATGAAGCTCCTAGTGCCATCGATCGGGTCAATCAGCCAGAATTGCTTGCTTGTATCCACCGCGCAAGGGGGGCGCTCCTCGCAAATCACAGGAATATCAGGAGCAATCGAGGTGAGACGATCAAAGATAAATGAACTGATTGCTTTATCTGCATTAGTCACCGGCGAGGAGTCTTCTTTCAAGCTAATTTCAAGGCCTTTATTCCTTAAATTCACAGCCATTGCGCCGGCTTCTGTCGTGATCTCCTTTATCTCCGCAACAATGCTCTTATCCATGAGTGAACTTTTATGAGTTTAAACCTATTTTAGCAGCATAGGTGTTTACCAGTAAATAAGCAACCGTCATAGGCCCAACGCCCCCTGGTACTGGTGTGATATATTTCACCAGCTTCTGCACATTTTGAAAATCAACATCACCAGAGAGTCTAGTCTTTCCCCCCTCGCCCATCACCCTGCTAATCCCTACATCAATAACGATGGCATCTTTGTTGAAATATTCTGTAGTCAGAAAAGCTGGCTTGCCTATTGCTGAAATCACAATATCCGCTTTTGATGTTATAGCAGCTAAATTCTTGGTTCTAGAATGACAAATCGTAACCGTACAATCTTCCTTAAGCAAAAGCGCAGCCAGCGGCCTGCCCACGATATTTGACCTACCAACCACCACAACATTCAGCCCAGCAAGCGCGTTTGTGCAATGTTTGATCAAAGCCAGACACCCCCGCGCCGTGCATGGTACGAAACCGTTTTTATGCGGACTATAAAGCCGCCCCACATTGATAGGATGGAACCCATCCACGTCTTTTTCCGGGTTAATGGCTGTGAGTATTTTAGCCTTGCTAATATGTGCCGGAAGCGGGATTTGGACTATGATACCAGAGACGTTATCATCCAGATTCAGGGCATCTATTTCTTTTAATAATACATCCTCTGGGATATCATCATCAAACTCTTTCAAAATAACTTCTATACCAACCCGCGCTGCTGCTTTGATTTTATTTTGAACATATATCGCGCTGGCAGGATCATTCCCAACCAGTATAATCGCAAGCATAGCAGGCGGCTTTGATTGCCTTTTATCCTCATCTATTTTCAGCTTTAAATCTGCAAGAATTTGCTCGCTGACTTGTTTGCCGTCAATAATAATAGCTTCTTTATTAGTCACTAATAAGCCCATATTTCTTTAATCATTTCTGCAGCCTTCTCTTCTACTATTCTGCAACTCGCAGGATATCCGCACCACAATTTGCCAGCTTCTTCTCCAATGATTGATACCCCCTATCCAGGTGATAAACTCTCCTAATTGTAGTCTCTCCCTTAGCACAAAGCCCCGAAATCACCAAGGAAACCGATGCTCTGAGGTCACTTGCCATCACCACAGCTCCCGTCAATGCATCAACTCCCTGCACCACGGCGCTATGGTCACGTATGGTAATATCTGCTCCCATTCTACATAATTCTGGAACATGCATAAAGCGATTTTCGAAAATATTTTCCGAAACAACTGAAGTTCCGACTGAAAGCGTCATTAAACTCATAAACTGAGCCTGAAGATCCGTTGAAAAGCCAGGATATGGCTGCGTGGAAATATTAACCGCCTTAATCTCCCCTTTATGTTTAACGTGAATATAGCCATCACGCGGAGTAACCTCAATTCCAGCTTCCTTCATTCGAAGTGCCAGATTTTCCACGAGCTCATAATCTATTCCGCGGATTTTCACGTCCCCCCTGGTTGCAGCAGCAGCTATCATATAAGTTCCGGCCTCAATGCGGTCTGGCAGGATTCTATAGCTAGTGCCAGAGAGTTTTTCCTTGCCAATTATCTTCAACTCGCCAGTGCCAATCCCTGTGATCTCTGCGCCCATTTGATTAAGGCAATAACATAAATCAACAATTTCTGGCTCTCTGGCGCAATTGGAAAGATGAGTCTCCCCATCTGCAAGCACAGCAGCCAAAACCGCACTAACCGTCGCCCCAACAGAGGATTTGGCAAACGCAAAATGACACCCTTTCAAACGGCCTTTTACCTCAGCGTGAATATAGCCTTCCTTGATTTCTATACTTGCCCCCATCGCCTCCATTGCTGCGATATGCAAATCCACCTGACGAGCCCCAATAGCGCACCCGCCCGGCAGAGAAACTTTTGCCTGGCCGAATCTTGCAAGAAGCGGCGCTAGAACCCAAATAGATGCTCTCATCTTGCGCACAATATCATATGGCGCTAGAAAGCTTGTGATGGATTTTGCAGATAGACGAAGGGTCAGGCTCTCATCAGGCTGCTCGGCGGAGTCTATTTCTGTGCCATGATTTTCCAGCAAAGATCGCATAGTAACGATATCTGAGAGTTTGGGAATATTTGTCAGCTCCAGCGTTTGCTCGGTCAGAAGCGAGGCTGCCATGATTGGTAGGGATGCATTTTTTGCCCCGCTAATAAAAATCTCCCCGACAAGCGGATTCCCCCCGCGAATTATGATACTATCCATAAATTTATTT
>NVVL01000078.1 GCA_002402195.1 Rickettsiales bacterium
TCCGGCGGAAAGACGTCCGGGAAGGACTGTCGCAGTTGGCACTCGTGCCAGGCTGCTTCAGCCTGTCTTCCCAGCTTCCTTACCTGCAACGGAGCCGGTCCGAAGAACTGCATACATTGCGGAATGATGGCTTTGTTCTTGTTGTGTGTGAACGCGTTCGTGACCCTGATCCCGAGCGATAGCCGTTCCTGCTCGAGTTTGTCCCTTAGCGGGTACGAGAGGAAGGTGTGCGCTGGTGGTGGCGGGGTTCTGGGAACAGCCGCAGATGTTGACGGCTGAGGCGAAGGCGTTCGCGTAGTGGGCCCAGACGCGGAGTGTCCAGCAGCGCCCTCTGGCGGGGAGGAGGCTGCGAGCTGGAACTCTGGTGTATCCGGAGCGTCTGCCTGGTTAGCAGCGCGTCGGGATTCACTGCGTGTGAGAACGGGCTCCCTGTCCTGTGTTGGGGTGAAGAACAGGTCCGTGAAGTCCTCGTCGGAGTCCGGGGAAGAATATCCCTTGGGCGTCGTCGCCGCGTTATCCGAGGAGATGTCCGTGTCTGATGACGATCGAGAGAAAGAGACGGGTTCGCCCCTTTCTGCTCGGACCGCGTTGTGTTTGATCCTGTTGGCCCTTTCCACCAAGTCCACTAGATCCGTGGTCGAGGAGTTGTTGCTGGAAGGAGCCGAGGACCAGTCTGAGTTGACCGGGGTGTGTGACCCCTCTTCCTGGTCTGCCTCCGAGGGAGCGCGAGACACAGGAGGAGTGGCCGGCAGAGGCTGAACGAAGCCTGGCGCCGCCGGGAACCCGGGCGGAGCCGTCAAGGCGCCGCGTCGCGAGAAGCTGAGCTGAAAGGGAGGCTGTTTCATCCCCGCCAGCTTCTGCTGCCAGTGCCACCAGTGCGCGAAGATGTCGGAGACCTCCTTGTTGATCTCGCGTTCGATGAGTTCCGGTCTGGACAGGTACTTATGCGTCTCCAGCGCTTGTACGATTGCCGCGACCAGCGAGCTTTGTTCGGTGGGAACGTTGCTCGCCGGGACCTCCTCGTCGACGGAGTCGGAGTCGATGTCTTCGGTCGTCTCTGGTTTGGCAGTGGGAATATCCGGCGTGTGGACGTCGGCGCCTACGCGTGGCTTGATGTACCTTGTGTTCAAGGTAACAAACCGGCCGCGTTTGCGATTGTGTCGCTGGACGCTGAATGTCGTGTTGGAGACCCTCTTGATGATCTCCGCCGTTTCCCACTTAGCCTGCAGTTTGGGGTTCTTCCCCGTGTGCTGCATGACCTTGACCCAGACGGCCTGCCCTTCGTGGTAGGTAACGTCTGCCGTCTTGCCCTCCTCCTGAGCGGCTACGGTTTTGGCCCTGAGGTCGCGGTCGTGCTGGTTGTTGGTGTATGCCAACCGGCGCGCCGTCTTCTGCACTTCCGCGAAGTCGTGCAGGTAGTCTGCGTCCCCCTTTCCTTTGACGGACTTCACGTTCTTTTCTAGCAGAATGTCCATGTCGTCCCACAAAGGGGCCCTGTCTGGGTAGCCGAAAAGAGCGCGGAAGGGGGACATTTTGATTGCCCGGTTGACTGCCGTATTGTAGCTGAAGGCCAACGGCCCCAGATACATGCGCCAGTCCACGGGGCTCTTGTCGGCCTCCTTAAGGACCGTACGTAAGTAATGGTCCATTGTTTTGTTGAACGTTTCAACTTGTCCGTTGGCGCGTGGCCAGTATGGAGAAGTAGTTTTGCGTTCAATTTTAAGGAGGTCGCAAAGAGTGTCCTGCAGGGAGTTGCAAAATTCCCTGCCGCCGTCCGATACCAGCGTTTGCATAACTCCAAACTTGTAAATCCAAGTTTCAAGGATAGCAGACGCCGTTTCGGCCGCCGATTTGTGCGAAATGATCGCCAGCTGAACGAACTTGGTGAACGCGTCGGTCAAAACCACGATCATGTTCTTGTCGCCCTTCTCGTCCGTGAACGGCCCGTGAAGGTCGACGTGAACCCTGACGTTGGGTCCCGGCGCGAGTGGGAAGTTCTGCTGTGGTTGCTGGAGCGGGCGGTTTTTGTCTGAGAACTCCTGGCAGACCTTGCATTCCTTGAGGAACGTAGCAACGTCCTCGAGCATGTTTGGCCACCAAAAGTCCGCCCGAATGCGCTCGCCCGTCTTCAGTAGGCCCGAGTGGCCGCCGATGACCGAGGCGTGAGCCATTTCCATGACTTCCTTGTGAAGTGCCCGGGGCAGAACGACGTGCCACTTGCTGCGCTGTGAGAAGCCCTGTCTGAGCCTGAGTTCAATGACGAGAATGTCGTCTTTGAGGTGCAGACTCTCCTTTGAGAGCTTCCACTGTGGACCGACCTCCCTCCAGTCGCCTGTGACGACGGCCCGCCGGACGGCCGCGATGGGTCCGTCCTCGGCCTGAGCCTTGGCGATAGTGGAAGGTGCGGTGTCCACCGCGTTGATGGCCGCAATAGCGTTGCGAGACAGAAAGTCCGCGACGATATTGTCCTCGCCCCGTACCCACTTGATGTCGAAGTGAAACTCCGTCATCATGAGCTGCAGTCTGTTCAGCGTCTTCATGTGAACCTTGGACAGGTTCGTCATGGGCTTGTGGTCGGAGTACAGAGTGAAGGTGTTGGGTTTGAGATAGATTTGGAAGAAATCTATCGCAAAGGTCGCCGCTGCCAATTCGACCAGGAACGCTGAGTAATTTTTCTCGTGTTCCTGTAGCTGACGTGAGGCGAACCCAATTGGTTTCATCTGTCCGTCTGGCTGTTCTTGCATGAGAACCGCCCCCAATCCCCCCTCCTTCGATTCGCCCCCGAGGGCGCCGTCGATGTAGAGGTGGAAGCGTCCCTTTGAGTTAGGGAATGCCAGAACCGGTCTTTCTGCGATCTCCTTCTGTAGGAGTTGAAACGCCCGCTTTGCCTTAGGCGGAAGTGGGCCCTTCTTCCAAACCGAGTCCCCGCGCGTAAGCTTGTAAAGCGGCGCCGCTTTTCGCGCGAAATGGCCCAAGTAGTTCCGGAAGTAATTGCAAACTCCCAGGAAGGACTTGAGCTGTTTCGGGGTCTCTGGTGGAACGCAGTCTCTGATGGCCTTTGCCTTGTCAATCCCCGGGCGAACTCCCTCGGGTGTGAGGGTGTGGCCCAGGTAGGCTGTTTCGAAGGTTCCGAAGCTGCATTTGGCGATGTTGATCTTGAGGTTGTGTTTGCGCAGGCGCATTAACAAGCCCTCTAGATGAACCAGATGCTCTTCGTGTGTCTTGGAAAAGGTGAGAATGTCGTCGATGTATGTGACGACGTTCTCGAGTCCCCTTGTGACTATCTCGATCAAACGAGAAAAGGAACTCGGGCAACCGGATAAACCCATTGCCCCCCGTTTCCACTGGAATTGCCCCTCGCCCAGAAGTGTGAAGGCCGTCATGTGGCGCGCCTGTTCGGCTAGCCCCATTTGCCAGAACCCCGAGCGGAGGTCGATGGTGGAGAAGACCTTGCCGCCCGCCTCGCCGATGTCCCTGATGAGGGCGTCGGCGGATTTGATGGAATAGCGGTCGGGTAGGCTGTTTGCGTTCAACTTGCGATAGTCGAGTACTACGCGCAGTCCCTGGCCCTCCTTCTTTCTGACGCAAAAGATGGCCGAGTTGAACTTGGACGTGGAGCGTTCAATAACCCCCGTGCGCAGCCAGTCCTTGACGTTGTCTTTTATAAATCTCATTTCTTGTTCAGGCAGTGTATACTGTTTAGTATAAACTGGCTCGTCAGAACGGAGCTTTATGTCATGGACGACTGCCGCGCAATGTCCCAGATCGTGCGGTGATTCACTGATAATATCGCTGTATTTCGATAGCAGCGCAGTGTACCGTTGGCGATACTGTTGCGGAATCTTTGAGCGAATAACGACCTCATTAATGAGTATGCGTTTTGCCGCTGAAAGTTTCGGCGTCGAATCGCCCTGGGAGGAGGGTTTTTGAGACTTGCTCGAGGCAGAGGCCTGCAATCCGCCGTCGGCCGTCTTGGTCGGACGGGCTGGTTTGCGCCTCGATTTCGGCTGGACCGCTACCGCGTGTATGACCGCGTCAGCTGTGTCCACAGATACCGGACTAGCGTCCATATAGTATCTGTCCAATGCCTCGGCCGTGCCGATCGTCGTGCCTCTAGGGATCGTGACCTCTCCGTCGTCCGTGTTGGAGACGAACAGGAGAGCGACCCCGTTGTGGTTGGTCTTAGCGACGATAGGAACGCCCGAGATATCGGCGACGAAATTGACCCCCCCTTTCATGCGTAACCCTGTCGAGTCGTCAAAAAGGTGTACCTGGACTTTCAAAGCTTCAGAGCCCTTAATCGAACAGATACGGGAGGTACGGACAGTGGCTGTGGCCCAGTCGGTTGGGTTGGACGAAGGGTCCTTGGCGAAAGCAAACTGCGAAAGCGCGTGATCGAACGTGAGTCCGTGGACGTCAATAACGTTTTGACCCAGAATCATGTCGCCAGACATGTGAGTGACTACAATGACTGGTTCTGTGATTGTGCGGTCCGCGATTCGCATGGTCAGCCAGAAAACCGCGTGGATCTTCATGTTCTGACCGGATGCGTTTGTCAAGGTTACCCCGTGGTCTTTGATCTCAGCGCCTAATGCGCCGGCCTGTCTAGCCTTACGCATTGTTGCAACCGAAATAGCCGTGGGTGAAGCCCCTGTGTCGTATAACGCAGCAATAGGGGAACGATCGTTTACTGAAAAGGATACGTTCACGAATCGGCGCTTGCCGGAAATATTATAGGTAGCAGTTTTATTTGACGAAGCGGACATGATATTGGCGGAATTCTGCGTATTACAAAAATCAGTAAATATAGTGTCAATTGAAAAAGAAAACTGTAACGGAGTAATATTATGAGTATTATCGTGCGAATGAGAAGTCCGGCTGACCGACTCATCCGCTAATAGTTTCCCGAATGGAAGTGCTGTTGGCCCGTAGCGATCGCGTCGGCGTGTTCGAAGGACGCTGGCTTGGCGTCCTTGGACGTCTTGGTGGCGGCCTTTGCGTTAGCCATTGCGTGGCGTCGGGTGAAGCAGTCCGCCTCGAGATGACCCGTCTTGTCGCAGAAGGTGCAGACCTTGTCCTTCTTGGCCGCGTCGGCCTTGGGCTTGGTCTTCTTGGGCTTGTTGGGAGCCCCCTTCTTCTTCTTCTTGTTGGTCTTGGCTTTGACGGCGTCCAGGTTCTCCTCCTCCTGGTCCTCGGTGTCGGAGACGTCGATGGCGTGGAGGGAAGCCGACTTGCCCTTCCGGGGAAGGGTGTTCTCGGCCTCTAGCAGATCGTCGATGACCCGCCCGATGAGGTGAGTCTCCAGAAGTGCCTTGAGAAGGATCGGACGCAGTCGGGGTTCATTCATCCCGTTGATCGTGACCTTCAAGATCATCATGACGGTATACCTTGTCATGAAGGTATCGCGATACCTCTGTGCGTGGTCATGGATGGCCCGGGTGAGGAGCGTCCGTCTTGCGTGGTTGAGCCCCGTGATGGCGGCCCTGACGTGTGTGACGTTGGCGTCGTCCTCCTCGTCCTCCTCGTCCGTGTGTTGAAGCTGGAAGTGGGCCGCGGGGTAGTTCTCCTCCTCCTCCTGTTTGTTGAAGTTGGCGAAGTCGTAGGCGGCGTCCATTACGCGGATGAGGAAGGTGGTGGAGGACTCCCCGGAGAGTGCCTTGAAGCCCGTCCAGTTGAGGGTGGCGTCGGAGATGGAGGTCCCCTTGCAGTATTGCTTCGTGAAGCACTGCACCCATGCCTGCCAGTCGGTCTGGAGGAGGCGGTAATCGGCAGCCGTGCGGCTGTTCTTGGCCGATTTTTTCCACCAAAGGCGCGCCTGACTCCGGAGTCGCGCGGTGATCGCGTCGATCCTTTGAATCTGGGTGATGTCTTCGATGGTGTTGAGGTGTGCGGTAACGCGGTCGAGGAATTCCTCGGCCGAAAGGTCTGACTTTTTGGCGTCAGTGCCGTAGAAGAGACTCTCTTGTTTAAAGATAGTCTCTGCCATTTTGAAGCTTATGTTTTTAAAATTATCTCTGTATGCAAAAGGTCAAGTGTCCTAATGGATCAAGTGACTGTGTTAAGGAATGTGTAGCTATATATAATGGAATGTTAACATTGTAAAAGATCCTGAGTCCGACGCTGAGTCAGTTAGTGTTCAAGAATCTTAAAATATTGGATTTCCCAGCTTTCCCTCAGAGAAGACAGGTAAAAATTGAAAATGGAATGTGATCTGATCTGGAGTCCAGTAGAATCCAAATTTGCACGAAACGGCGAATTCCTGTGAGAAGTGGCTCAGCGATTTCTGTCCAAAAGCTCGAATTCGAGCCCCCTCTGGTCCCTTGGGATGTCAGAGGAAATGAATGAGAAACTAAGTGAGCAGATCTCAGAGAATTTTGCCGTTTTCAGTTTCCTTATCAAGAACTTTGTCCCACGTTTTGGATGGAAAGTCCCTGGGGAGCGTAACCGTCGAAAATTGGTGGAATTGTAGAAAATGAATGGAATTTATAGAGAGAAACCTTTAATGTTTGTCAATATTTATATGTTTTACTTAATCTAGCGCGTTGAAATCACTGCCAATCATGGAGCGGTTTGGCAGAAAATAGATGCAAAGATGTATGTAAGGTTCGTAAGGGGATGAATTCGCTTAAAAATTATCTCCCTTTCGAGCCGTCGCAGTAAATGTAAGGAGAAAATACCGTAGTAATCTCTCCAAGAGCGTTGTAATAAGGTGTTACGTGCCGTGTAATTCCTTAATTAACCTAGCAATCGAAATACTGTGATCTGAGTCCCGTTACAAACGCAAGTAATTCAAAATGTGCGCGAAGTATATACTATTCCGCTTACTTTTAAACCAGATGCGAGTGAGGTTGGTAGGGGGTGGTTGAGTGGCCCCGGTGTCCAAAGGCTGTAGTGGGCGTCTGAGTCCCGTTGCTGGCCTTGTAGTTGGAGTCGGGAAGTCGAGCGGTAAAACGTAGAGGAGTGAGCGCGAATATCCCAGCGATCTCCACTGAGGTGCTGAGGCGCGTCGTCGTCGAGGGTCGGTGCGGGACTAACCCGTATGTATTTCGTGTCGGCGCAGGATGTGCTCTAGCGTTGCCAGATGTCGCTTTGTGCTCCATGACTGGGCGCTGTACGCGTTTCACAGAATAATGGTACGTAATATACAATATAATGAAACTGTTCCTGGATGTTCTTGTGGTGTCCTCTGTCGTGATGGTACGGGTGAGGCGAGTAGCGATCAATAATACGAAATATATATATACAGTAATGATACGATATAACGGGGTTAGAAGGGGGTCGTATTTCCGTAAAATTCTAGTGATCTGTGTGAGGATGGTACGGGTTGCAAACTTGGTTATGAAAAAAAACGAACTATGTATGATAGAAAAGTGGAAAAAATATGTAAAATATATAACGTTGATTTGCAAATAACTGATCAAGGAATTGTGCTAGGGAATTACGGGGTGTCGTGTAGCTTCTAGTCACTCGGCTTGTGAAAGTCTTGTGGCGGTAGTACAGGTGACGGGTAAAGTTTGTGTGAAGTTTCCTGCGTGTGAGTCAGGGTGTCCACTTGAAGCGCGAGGCGTTCAATGTCTTTGCGGAAGGCGGCGTTTTCGGTTCTGATTTCTTGATACGCTGTGGTGTTGACTGTGGTGTCCAAGTTGTTGACGACCAAGTCCCTTGTTGTACGAACGATCTGAAATTGAAAACGGATTATGGAAAAGACCGCCGCCGAAACGGCGCCGAAAATCCACCAGCCGCAACCGCGTTCACGGTACAGGATGAAGGCGCGGGAGAGTGCCCCGGCGACAACGGAGAGGGCCACGACGATGGCGATGGCTCCGTAGATGTAGCTGTATGACCAGCCCAGCCACGCGATCATGGGGAAGTATGAGGAAGCGATGTCGTGTTTCAGCTTCTTCAGTGCCTCCTTGCTGATCGGGATCCCGAGGGCTCCCGAGTCGTCCGCGTGGAAGATGGCGGCCAGTGTGACGTGGGCGATAGCTGCTCTCCTGCTCTCCAAGTTAGCCATGAAGCGGCGATGTTGTTGGAGCTGTGCGTGTGTGAAGAGTCCGCGTCCCAGCTGAATAGCGTAGTCGTTGTTGTTTGTAAGCTCGAACGAGCTGACGTTCAGTCTGCTGGGGGCGGCGCACAGTTGTGTTGTGGGTGTCGAGCAAAGCCAGCGATCGTTGATGAACCAACGCATCGGCATGACTTCGCTGCAGGGAATGACCGTCGGTAGCTCTCTGATGATCCAGTTCACGGCGTCGGCGAAGAAGGTCTTATTGCCGATCTTGACGGGGACCTCCTCGGTGCATTCGGCGTAGTCCGCCCGTGTTGCCTCCACGGGTACGCATTTGGCGACGTAGGCAGACGTCCCCGCTGAAATGACCTTGGAGCCCTTGCCGTGCAGATCAAAGAGAGCGTATTCGTTGTTCGTTCCCAGGATGGCGATGAGTTTGTTCGCCCGGGTAGCTCGCTGGACCTCGCAGAGCGCGTGCGACATTTGATGAAACCCCTGTGTCATGCGCATGTTGGTGGTGATGGTGGAGCGCGTGATCTGGGCCTGTAGGTCGATGCGGTCGCCCTCCCTGAAGACTGCCTTGAAGGAGTATTCCGGGATGTCCTCGTCCCCCTCCCTTTGCATGCAAGCGATGAGTCCGTCAATCTGGGAACTGAAGCATTGGAAGCCGCAGACCGAGATGGGATCCGCGAGAATGAGACCCGCAGCCTGTTTGGTGTCGTTGTTGGCCACGAGGAGGATGGAACCGTGCATGGGGTGGCCCCTGGACCGATGGAGCAGTCCGGGCCCGAGGTAGACTTGTGAAACCGCGTCGGCGCACGAAAGTTCTTGCGCTGTCCAGACGAGTGTGCCAACCGTATCGTCCTGAGTGACCCGGTCGTAGTAGCTGACGACCAGGTGGTTGAAGGCGGGGAAGGTCAGCGTGCCCTGGGACTTGGAGAGGTCAGCGGCCCCGTGGACGGTGTTGAAGGTGAGGTGAAGTGTTGTCTCCTCGTAGGAGTGGTAGAACTCGCGGCCGGCCGTGATGAAGGATGTTGTTGTGCAGGTGCCGCCGAAGAGGCTGCCGTGAGAGTAGTACTTGTGGCGCTGCGTCTGGCCGGAACGCGTCGGGAAGATCTTCCCTTCGAAGGTGAAGAAGTTCTCCCTGTGAACCCCGCGGCAGTCAGCTGGATTGACGGGAATGTCCCTCTCCCACACCACAGTTTCGCAACCGTAGTTGAGCGACGTGAAGCCGCAGCTGCAAACGACCTTGGTAACCGCTACCCGGCACTGGAGAGCGGTGACTGGAAGTGCAGAGTCTGTGTGTAGGAGTTGGACGCGTCGCTCGGCTGGCTCCAGGAAATCGGAGACCGGGTCGAGGCATCTGGCCGGAGCGTTGAGGTCTAAGGGTTGGAAGGTGGTGTCTGGGTGGTTGCAGTCGTAGACCGTGATGCAAGGAAAGGATGGGAATAATGCTAGGAATGGAATGATTAGCAGTGCGAACAGTGGGGTGAAAGGAAACATGATTAGCAGAAAGCGAATATGTATTAACTAAGCACACACGATGTTCGAATTACTTGCAAAACGGTTCAGAAAACAGGAGGTGTTCTCTGTTGAACGACTGCGAGGTGAATGAAGGAATAGCGGAAATGGCGCTCCGGAAATAACGTGCGTATACAGCTGTGCATCCGTTTCCTGTCAACCCAGCCAGGTGGCAGGTTGGCAACCGCGTGATTATAAATCCCCCCCCCCGTTAATTAACCTGTGGTCTCTGAATTGGCGGGAAATTCAAAATGTTAGCGTTTAGTAAGGAAATTAATGCCAGTAGTTTATGTAAAAGGGTATCCGAGTAATTTAGAGGAAATGACGCCGTTTATTAACGAATTTATTGCAGCCGATGTCGCACTCTCATTGAGAGTGTGTGCTTGTACTCCATCAGCCTCGTCTGAACGTGTTTGGATTTGAGCTCCGGCGGAAAGACGTCCGGGAAGGACTGTCGCAGTTGGCACTCGTGCCAGGCTGCTTCGGCCTGTCTTCCCAGCTGCCTTACCTGCAACGGAGCTGGTCCGAAGAACTGCATGCATTGCGGAATGATGGCTTTGTTCTTGTTGTGTGTGAACGCGTTCGTGACCCTGATCCCGAGCGAGAGCCGTTCCTGCTCGAGTTTGTCCCTTAGCGGGTACGAGAGGAAGGTGTGCGCTGGTGGTGGCGGG
>NVVL01000079.1 GCA_002402195.1 Rickettsiales bacterium
TCTAGCTTATTATTCGCGAAACTACGTTTTACGAAACTACGTTTTATGAAACTACGTTTTACGAAACCCGGTATTTGCTTCGCTTTCTTCGTTTCTGTAAATCTCTCTGGTTTTGGCGATGCGGATGAATCTTGCAAATGCAAAGACCATGGAGTCCACGAACCCGTCAAAGCCGAATACGCAATGTCTTCTGATGAAAAAAGCTTTCAGGAAACATAGAGGCAGCTCTAATGCTATGCGAAAATTTGATGGTTTGCGTCCGAGCTTTTTCCAGTCTTTGGCTTGTTCGCTGGAATAAAAATTCGCCTTTGCCACTAGCTGAGTAATCGAAGTGCCCGAGCGATGATAGGCGGCGCCTTTTAATTTATATGAGTCTTTTGGAGTATCTTTGTTAAACATCACAGCATCATGAGTCGTTGTTTCTTTGACGTTAGAAAAACTGCAATAATTTCTGTTATAAACGCGGATAAATCGATTTGCAGGGGCTAAAAACCTTAGTTTTTTGTCGTTTCTGTGCATCACAACGAAATTCACTTCGTAGGCATGACAATCATCCTGCCTCTCTTCTGCAAAAATACCAGCTATCTCGTCCTGCAGCTTTTGAGTAAATTCTTCATCTGCATCTATATTGAGTATCCAGTCATTTTTGCAAAGCGATTCGCCGAAAGATTTCTGCAATACGTACCCCTTCCATTCGTTATACACAACGCGGGCGCCCAGCTTTTCTGCGATTTTGACGGTGTCGTCCGTGCTGCCACTATCGATGACAATCACTTCTTCCACGATGTTTTTGATGCTATTTATTGCTTTGGTGATTCTAGTTGCTTCATTTTTTGCAATAATAAAACCAGATAATTTTACCATTTCAGCATCCTCGTCAATAAATAGATTTGTTGTTGTAAGTTTGTATTTCCTGATATCAGGAGATGGCTCCTCGGGCTGGATTCGAACCAGCGACCGAACGGTTAACAGCCGTTAGCTCTACCACTGAGCTACCGAGGAATAAGAGTCATCAAGAAACCATATCGATATATGGTGAACATACTTATAGCAAAACTTTCCCCTCCGGTCTAGAGTTTTTTTAAAAAATTTCTGAAATATTTAGTAATAAAATTTTCGTTGCCACTATATGTATAAATTATGTAGCATGCGGGTATCAATATTCACTTTAAGTAAAATAAAATACCAACAATGCCAGTATTAATGCAAACAACCATCCAAAACCCCATCAGCTGTTATGGGATTGGGGTGCATTCTGGTAAAAATACACAAATTACTCTGAAGCCAGCAAAGCGCGATACGGGAATTGTTTTTGTGCGAACCGATGTTTCATCTGTTGATAATGAAATATATGCCTCATATGAGAATGTGTTTGACACTTCGCTCTCTACTTCAATAAAAAACAATGCAAACACTCAAGTTCATACTATCGAGCATTTGATGGCTGCGATTTGGGGGTGTGGGATTAGTAATCTTATAGTCGAAATCGATGGGGCTGAGGTTCCGATAATGGATGGCAGCAGCAAACCATTCGTGTTTATGATAGAATGTTCTGGCATCCAAAAATCCAACGTTCCACAAAAACGATTGAAATTACTGAAGGAAATAGATGTTTCTGATAATGGTTGCGAGATTGTGGGCGTGCCGTCAGATTGTCTGTCGATTGACCTGACTATAGATTTTGCAAGCCCAGCCATTGGCAAGCAGCAACATATTTTTACCGAGCAAGATGGGTTTAAGGACGAAATAGCAAACTCGCGTACTTTCGGATTCCTGCATGAGCTGGATTATTTGCAAAGCAAGGGTCTAGCTAAGGGCGCATCGCTAGATAATGCGATTGGTATTGATAAGGATGTTATTTTAAACCATGATGGGCTCAGACATCAGAATGAATTTGCCCGCCATAAAACGCTAGATCAGCTTGGAGATCTATTTACTGCAGGGAATCTGATTGCTGACTTAAAAAGCTTCAAGACCAGTCATTATTTAAATAATCAATTCCTTCATAAGGTTTTTAGCGACCCTTATTCTTATAAATGGATATAAGTTACTTAAAAGCTTTGCTGCCAGGCCTAAAATACCCTATGTTTTTGATCTTTTTCCATCTATTTTTTAAATTTTTAAATTAAAATATGTCCAATAGTTTAACTCAAAAAATTTAAATTTAGACGAAAAAATCTCTAAAAATATGAAATATTATAGGTCTGGCGGCAAAGCTTACTAATATAGATAGCAATTTCAATTTATTGATGATAGTTTTATATTATGCTTTGATATTAACAAATCAATAAACCAGTGAAAACCATGCCTGACTACATTAATATCATATTACTCATAATCTTGGGATTTGCGGCATTATTTATGATCCGTAAAATGTTGACCCATCAAAAACCAAAACATATAGTTCCTAAAGACCCGGCATCTCAAGATTTGTACGAGCAGCAAAAACACCAGGGTGATGAGGAAATCATACTTAGTATGGAGGAAAAGATAGAGTTATCCTGGGAGTTTTTGCTTGGGATTGTGAGAAAAATAATTACCATATTTTCCCCGGAAGATAAGGAGCAACTCCACCAGGCAGGGGGAGTTTTGAATAAAAACGGCATGCAATATCAGCATGATGTTAATCAAGAAGTGATCATGATGGATAATTTGTCGAAAGTCTCTGGGGTTCAAAAACAAAAAAATGATTCTGATGGTAGATCGAGGTAGATATTAGTGTAGCTTCTCTGCAGAGTATTATAATAATCATTGTCTTTTACGTTGAGAATCATTATAATGCTCAAACTTATTAACTAACATAATCTATGACAAAAATCAAAAACTCTAAAGCAATGATAGTGATTCTATCTGCTCCATCCGGTGGTGGAAAATCATCTATAGCGCAAAAACTATTGGCGCAAGATGAAAATTTATCGCTTTCCATTTCAGTGACGACAAGAGCGCCAAGAGCAAGCGAGTCAGATGGGGTGGATTATTTTTTCAAAACCAGGGAAGAATTTCAAAATATGATGAATGCAGATATGATGCTGGAATCTGCTGAAATATACGGTAATTTATATGGCACACCTGTGCAACATGTTGAAAGCACACTGGCACAAGGCACAGATGTATTGTTTGATATCGATTCTCAAGGGGCGTATCAAATAGCTGAGAAAATGAAAGATAGAATAGTAAGTATTTTTATCATCCCGCCAAGTATAGAGGCTCTACGGGCCAGGCTCGAGAGCCGCGCTCAGGATGATAAAGCCACTATTGATAAAAGGATGAAACTAGCAAAAGACGAAATGGAGCATGCAAAAAATTACGACTATATGGTCGTTAATGATGATTTTAACCAAGCAGTCACAGAGATTCAGCAGATCATTCATACTCAACGCAAACAGCGGGACTACAAACAGCGGGTGAGCAAATGAAGAAGCCTAAAAAAAGGATCGCTGGTGCATTTCTTGGAACCATTGTTGAATATTATGATTATAGCCTCTATGGGTTTTCTGCTGGAATCTTAGCCGAGAAGTTTTTCCCTACAATGAGCAAGATCGAGAGCCTTACCTATGTATTTGCAATATATGCGATATCATATTTGGCTAAGCCATTTGGTTCAATTTTCTTCAGCCATATTGGTGATTTTTACGGCAGGAAAATCTCCCTGCGCATTACTATGATCGGGATTGCATTCCCAACTCTGACAATTGGTTTGTTGCCAGATTATCATTCCATAGGCAATTTAGGTGCATATATTTTGGTGATATGCCGGTTTCTTCAAGGGTTCTTTGTGGCCGGGGAATATGATGGGGCGGTGATATATGTGGTGGAGCATATCGGCAAGAAACATCATTATGCAGCATCTGCAACGGCCAGATCAACAGGGGTTGCGGGGTTGCTTCTTGGTATTGCTGCAACAAATTTCTTCAACTCCTCAATATTCCCAGAATGGTGCTGGCGGATTCCGTTTTTGCTATCAGTGCCTCTGACGATAGTCACTATATATTACCGGAAATTTCTTGAAGAAACGCCAGAATTTATGCGCTCAAAGGCAAAAAATACAGAATTTTCCAGCACTTTGTCTTTCATAAAAAAAAGATGGAGGACATTGCTTATGGTCATTTTGCTATCTGGAGGCTTTGGCGTTACATATCAGGTTTCAATCATCTTTATGAAGCAATATTTACCAATGGTGGTGCCTTATACTGGCACGATAATAACAACATTCTCGGTGATTATGGTTCTTGGATTTGGCCTTGCAATGCCAGTAGCCGGCATTCTTGCGGATCGTTTTGGCTGCGAACGGCTGGTTAAATATAGCCTGCTTTCCACCCTTGTTGCTAGTGGGTTATTGATTATTTCTATCAATCATCAACTGATCAATCTGACTCTAATTTCTTGTTTAATGCTTGCAGTGTCGGTTGCGCCATTCAACGCTCTTGCGCATGGGGTGATAATCAAAGCATTCAAACCGAATGAAAGATATCGCGGTGTAAGCCTTGGTCACACAACCGGTTCAATGCTGATGTCCGGCACGGCAAATTATGTATGTCTCTTATTTATGCAGAAATTTGGTTTCAACCTGTTTCCTATATTCTATATTGGGTTTTTTGCCATTGTGACATTCGTTACAGTAATGCTTTTCACTAGGACATATAAGGCATAAAAATATAGGGCGTGCCGTTTTGCGGACGTTGTTTCCCAGAAGCTACGTTATGGATGTGGAGTAATAGCAATTATTGTGATTTCAGACTTACCTAAGCCATAATGCCAAAATATCCTGTAAGCCTGAGGGGTTTTGTTTTCAGCATATGCCTCAAAGATTTTTACCCTTAAGTCTCGGCTCAGTGAATTATATTCATGAGTATTTAAACTTGGGTGTCTTGGATTGGTTTCTAAATAACCTAAGGATTTTCTGACTGCTTTTAAGCGTTTTTTCTTACTTGGATCATTTTCTAATGCTTCCAAATTACTAGCAGCTTCTTTTGTAAAAAGTAATTTAAAGCTCATTTAATTGTCTTCATCTAGATATTTTGCAAAGCTTCCTTTGTAAATTGTTTTGTTGTCAGCCGATTGTTTGAGCCCTCGTTTGATTGAATCCCTTGCCTCTTCATTTTTAAATAACCAGTTTTCAGAGAGAGGTATTTCAGTATAGGGTTTTAGAGTTATTTCCTTATTTGCCTTGTTAATTACTGCTTCATACCCACTAATGCCTTTAGCCAGTAGGCCTAAGCATATACGTCCTTTTGCATCTGGCCTTAGAATTTTCTGCGTTCTCATGAGTAAATATCCTATATTTAACTAAATTTAATAATAACAAAAAGTGGGATATTTGTCAAGTGGGAGAAGCACCAAAGAATGATGCCGTTTGACATAAAAATACAACAAACTATTCTTTAAATGGTTAACGAGTCAATTTTCCGTTAATGATTTGGATATATGCGGAGAGTTAGGTTATTCTTATACCGTTTTCGTAATTGAATTAGCATAGCTAGAAACGTCATGAAGTTTTTTAGGTTTTTTATTATTATTTTCCTGATTCTGAACTCCTTTACTATTTTTGCATCGGATAATGATATCGAATGTGCAGATTCTACACTCAAGCAAAAGCTGCTTAGTGGTTGGTATTTATGGGAGCCATATCAATTTTATAAGATCACTCCGGGCGGAGCGGCTGTGCTCACTGGAATGGATGTGCAGCTTGTTAAGTCGTTGGCCAAGAGAGTCGGCGTGCGGATAGAATATGAGGAAATATCATGGAATCAGCATCAGCAAAATATAAGAGAAGGCACGCTTGATATTGCCTCTGGCGCTACATACACCAAAGAGCGTGCAGAATATGCCTATTTTTCTGACCCGTACAGATTCGAGGAAAATTCGCTGTTTGTATTGCGTCATAGTGAGAAGAATCTAAGCTTCGAAACAATTTTAGAATTTCTAGCTCAAATAAGGCTGCAAAATTTTCGTCTTGGCATCACAAAAGGCTTTATCTATTCTGACCCGCAAATAAATTTATTCATCAGCGATAAGCTCAATCGGGACATAATCTATCAATATAACGACGATGTAGAGGCAATTGAGTCTTTGCTCAAAGGAGAAATTGATGGCGTTATATCTGATCGCGTGGTGGGCGCGGCTACTATATTGAATCATAAGGCAACTTCGTTAATCCGAGAGGTCGAGCTGAACATCAAAACGCCGATCAGCTTAATGTTCAGCAAAAAAACGGTCCCGGTTAGGTTGGTGAATGAGTTTAACAAAGAGATCAAGCGCTTCTCGGAAGGGGATGAGCGTAATAATATCGTCAAAACATATCTATATCCCGTGATGCTCATGCAGACTATTGAGTCCAATTGGTTCTATATCATTGGAGTTATCGGCACTATAGCCTTTGCGATATCTGGCGTTGCGATAGCTGCCAAAGACAACACAACTTTATTCGGAACATTCCTGTTTGCGATGCTGCCATCTGTCGGTGGTGGCATTATGCGAGATATTATGATCAACCGAGACGAGGTGGGGATATTCCTCACGCCATCATATATGTATTACATTATAATAGTGGTGCTTGTTGGGTTTGCGACAATAAGATTGCTGGAATATTACAATCAAAAAGCCAATGAAGATGATGTGATCATACGTTTTTGGGATAATCTGCTGATTCTCGGCGATGCGCTCGGGCAAGCTTCTTTCATCGTGACGGGGGTGTCGATTGCCATTATGTCTCGGATTGAACCAATTATCCTCTGGGGCCCTTTCTTTGCCTTCCTGACCGCCAATGGAGGTGGAATTTTACGTGATTTGCTCCGAAAAAAGCGTGGTATAATATGTCTCAATGGGGAGATTAACGCAGAGATCTCTGTATTCTGGGGGGTAGTATTTAGCGTATATCTAGACGTAACCTCGCACGACCCAGACTCAAGCGGAATAAGAACTGCAGTTATCATAATAGCAACCTCTGCCTTTATCACAAGGCTGGTTACTTATTATTTGAAAGTGCCTAATCTGAAATTCAGGAAATGATGGAGTGAAAATATTCTAGGCCGTCCCGCGAAGCTTTTTACATGATGTGGATAAGTGGCTAAAAAGCGTCACAAAAATTGCTCTAACAGATTTCGTGACGGGAATATGCTTGTAAAAAAGCGTCACAAGAATTGCTTTAACAGATTTTGTGACGGGAATATGCTTGTAAAAAGGCGTCACAAAAGTTACATTTACAGATTATGTGACATAAAAATAAATTTTAATATGCAAGATTTTCCATTCATGGGCAGAGAATATGAGCTCAAAAGCCTATATGATTTAACTCAAAAAAAGAGCGCAAGTCTAGTAGTTCTGAGAGGGAGAAGAAGGATTGGCAAAAGTAGATTAGCTAAAGAATTTGCCACAAAATATAAGCCTGTCAAGTGTAGATTTATCTCATTTGCTGGTTTGGTGCCAACAAACGATACAGCCGCAACTCAAAAAGAAGAGTTTGCACGGCAACTAGCAAAAAATTTAAATCTACCGCCTATAAAAGCAGATGATTGGGGTGATATATTCACCCACCTAGCCAGAGAAACCCAAAGCGGTCGGGTAGTAATATTATTTGATGAAATTTCTTGGATGGGGTCAAAAGATCCCTCATTTTTAGGCAAACTTAAGAACGCCTGGGATCTTGAGTTTAAAAACAACTCGAATCTTATATTGATTTTATGTGGTTCGGTATCAAGTTGGATTGAAGAGAATATCTTGAAAAGCACAGGATTTATGGGAAGATTATCTCTGGTTTTGGATTTGCAAGAATTGAAACTTGACGAATCTAATCAATTTCTTAGTAAAATAGGATTTTGTGATTCTGTTTATGAAAGGTTTAAAGTGCTTTCGGTAACTGGCGGGGTACCAAGATATCTAGAAGAAATCAACCCCAGTAAGTTAGCTGATGAAAATATCAAAGATCTATGTTTTAAAAGTAGCGGGATATTGTTTCGTGAGTTTAATGATATATTTTTGGATATCTTTGCTCGTCGCAGCAAAACATACGAAAAAATAACGCGTACTCTTGTAACGGGCAGAAAGGAGCTTAAAGATATTGCTAAAGCAATTGGGACGCAAAAAAGTGGGCATTTGAGCGAATATTTATCAGATTTGGTTAAATCAGGTTTTATTAAGCGCGATTACGTGTGGAGAATAAAGGATAACAAAGAGTCCAAACTCAGCTATTATAGATTAAGCGATAATTATTTAAGATTTTATCTCAAATATATAGAACCAAATAAAAGCAAAATAGAAAACGGGCATTTCGACAATAAAGCATTGTCAACTCTACCAGCTTTTGACTCTATTATGGGGTTGCAGTTTGAAAATCTTGTGCTAGCAAATAGACAGTTAGTTTTACAAAAGCTTAATATCAGTCCAGAAGATGTGGTAAATGACCATCCATATTTTCAAAGGCCACAGCAAAGGGTTGAAGGTTGTCAGATAGATTATCTAATACAATTAAAGCAAAATATATTATATGCCTGTGAGGTTAAATTCTCACGAAAAGAGGCAGGAATGAGTGTAATTCAAGATATGAAGCAGAAATTGGATAAGTTCATCTTGCCGAAAGGCTTTGCTATAATCCCAGTATTAATTAATATTAATGGCGTAAGTGATTCTGTAAGAGACAGTGACTATTTCCGTTTGATAGATTTCAGTGATATGCTGAATTAGATACTTACATAATATAACTATTAGCTTTCGTAAAAAATTAGCTTTTAAGAAGCTACGTGCGTTACATCCGTAACGAGTCTAAAAAATCCGAGGGCGGCATAAATATAATATAAAAATTGCAAAGCAACTGGAGCGCTCGGGGCGGATGGTCGCTGCTTAGGTCGTAATGAAATTCTCTTGGATGCAAAGAAAATGCTGTAGCGCTGGCGCTTTGTCTACCTTATCTACCGCATTATTGGTTGATTAATCTTCAGGTCTTTGCAAAATAAATCTTGCAATCCCCGCGCGATGGGGGTACTACTGGTGTTCGGAATTTTGTTAACTGTTAAATGTAGATATATGTTGTTTGGTGTTGAGATTGGCCTGGATATGGGCATTGTGATTGGGTTTTTGGTGCTTACACTCGCTGTTGGAATGGGGCATGGGAAGAGTGTAAAAACAATTAAAGATTATGCTCTGGGGGGGCGAAATTTCTCAACGGCAGCGCTAACGGCGACTATTGTTGCTACTTGGGCTAGTGGTAGTGGGTTTTTCATTCTTATGTCAAAAACTTATTCAGACGGCTTAGTTTATATGTTTGCGAGTTTTGGTATAGGTATATCTTTTTTTATTGTTGCTTTTTTATTAGTACCCAGAATGGGGGAGTTTCTGGGAAGTGTTTCTATAGCAGAAGCTATGGGCAATTTATATGGCAAGAAGGTGAGAGTCATCACGGCCATAGCAGGAACCATTGGTGCCGCTGGAAGTATAGCTGGTCAATTTAAAGTATTTGGTAATATGTTCTCTTATTTTCTGCACATACCAGATTATATTGCTGTAATCACTGCTGGTTTTATAGCGACGCTATATTCTGCATTTGGTGGTATTAGAGCTGTTACGTTTACTGATATATTACAATCTGTTGCCTTTGGAGTTATCATTCCGATGGTTGGATTCATTGTATGGGGTGAATTTTTTAATGAGGGGTTGTCTTTTTCTCAGGCTGCGTCTAATTCAAAATTCAATCTAGATATTTTATTTGATTCTGGTAATCCCGAGTTATTGGGAATGGTAGTTATGTTTTGTTATTTCTGTATTCCAACTGTCTCTGCCCCAGCTTTCCAGAGGATTGCTATTGGTAGGAATGTGGAGCAAGTAAAAAAAGCTTTCTTGATTGCTGGTGCTTTTTTAATATTTATAAAAATCATAATCGCTTGGATTCCATTCTTGGTATATAGTATGAATCCATCCCTTGAATCTGGTCAGCTTGTCAGTTATATAGTGGATACTTATAGCTACCCAGGGCTTAGAGGGTTTATAATAGTTGCTATTATTGCTCTTTCTATGTCAACAGCAGATTCACGCATTAAT
>NVVL01000080.1 GCA_002402195.1 Rickettsiales bacterium
CCAAAGCCCCAAAACCCCAAAACCCCAAAACCCCAAAACCCCTTATTTAAATCAAGGTAAACAATTAATCATTATCCTTATCACAGAAAGATGACCAACAATTTGCACGCTCAGCCTCTGAATGAGTTCTAAAACACTCAATGAAGAGGATTTAAAGCTCTCGAATCATAAGAAGAAGAACTTTGGAAATTAGGACTGGGAAATGACTTACTCTAGTGATTTGAGTAAGAAGATTTTATGAAGCACATTGAACATAAATGTACATGATTGTTTCTGTACTAGCCTTGAGCAGCTCAGAAATAGTAAACAAATGGTAAGTTTATAAATTCATTTAAAAGATAAAGTTTCGAAAACAAGGTAATGACAAAAAACAATCATAATTGACAGAATACTTTACAAAAACAAAAACTCAAGAACTCTGAAAAATCCTTTTCTAATTTTAATATAATGATACAGAGACCTCCAAAGACCAGCACCAAAGCGATGACCAGAGAGTGATGACATCACACTAGAAAAGATTTTTGATTTAATGGCTGATAAATTAAATTAAACTACAATATTCTATTTTTAGTACCCTGATTGTTGGATATTTTTAATTAATAGAGGGTTGAGGAGAACTTTAATAAAATTTATTTATATTTGTATCTATGTAAAGGATTATGACCTTTGCTATACTAGCACTACTTTGCCTCTGGCAAGTATAAGGTAAGTGATACTATTAGCTAATCCCAACTAGCTTGCACGCCTGCTGAGAAAGACTGGGCGTTCGGTGTTGATTCACAATGCGTTTCCGATTGCAAAGACGCAAATGCAATCCAACTTAAAGATGGAACATGCTCATGCCCCTCAGAAGGGTGGATCCTTGACGACAAGGGTTTCTGTTCACTTGATAAATGCGCTTGCCACAAAGGCGAGTTGTTGACCAAAGTAGCCAATAGCAAATACTTCACTTGCCAAAAAATGCATACTTAATGTGCAGCTCCAGCCAATGGAGATGTTAAGTGCAAGACTTGTGATGCTACTGCTACAGGTGATTGCTACACTTGCCCAATCGTCAGAGAAGTCAATGCTTTCGGATATAAGAGAGCAACTGAAGCAAAGTTGACCACAGATAACAAATGCAAAAAGATGTGCGGGCCTAAACAAATTGAATTGATGGTTGGAGAGAAAGATAATCACATTCTTATTTGCCAAGACTGTGATGCAGGATGTGAACATGGTTGCAGAGGAAATACTAAATCATGCAAGCCAGACTCAACCAAAACTCCAGCTGACGCTGATTTCTTAAGTGCTCATTGTGCTACAGGGAAGAAAGTTGAAAAGTTCCCAAGAAGATTCAAAAAAAATAACAGAGGACCAATGCCAGCAGATCAATAGCAATAGGGTGCCTCAGTAGTTGACCAAGTCGATGCAAATATGGAAGACAAAGTTGAATTCGAAATCAGATGTGTTGCCACTTGCTCAAATGGCTATGGACTCATTACTCCAGAGACTGCTAAACCTTTCTGTAAAATGTGCAAAGCTGAAGGAACTGCTGATTGTCCAGCCTCATGGGATGCAAATAGTAACGGTGGTGAAATGGTTCCAGGAACTATTACTTGCTAAGAAGCTAAAGAATTCTTCATGACTTCTGAAGGTAGATGCAAGCATATTAAAACTATTAATTGCCCACCAGCAAAATTCTTTGATAAGGCCGCTAAGGCATGTGCAGACTGCACTGGATGTGCTAAATGTCATGGAGCAGCCGATAATTGTTCCGAATGTGCTTAAGGAAAAGTTCTTCTCCACAATTAATCTGCTCATACTAATTCATGTGTTGCTAAAGACGTCATTGATATGACTGACAAGGCTTGCACAGTGATTGAAGGAGGACGTAAAGAAAGAGACATCTTAGACAAAGCAGAAGAAGAAGAAGAATAACAAATTTAAGAGGATAGACCACCAAGAGAACTTGTAGATGAACCAGTTGATCCACCACCAACAATATTTGTTCATGACAAACTTAAAATTGCCAAAGATAGATAAACTGAGAATGCTGCTGGCGAAGTTGTAGATTGCAATAGTGATAATGCGAACCCAACATGCAATGAATGCATTTGGGATGCTTCAAACAGTGTAGTAAAATGTAAACAATGCGTCAGAAGCCTTTTCATGAAAAATGGAGCTTGTGTTGCAGCTGCTGATTGTGGAGCTGGCTTCGTTGCTGACACCATTAAAGGTAAATGTTCACCTTGCAAAGCCAATAATTGCGTTAAATGTAAACACGGAGGAGACTGTGGCTGTCAAGAGTGCGCTACTGATTTCTTCCTTCACGAAGGAAAATGTGTCAACACTTGCGATACCTCTAAAGGATTATTTGAGGTCACACAAAATGGAAAGAAAACATGTAAACACTGTGACGACAATTATGGTTGCAAAGCATGTAAAGCTTCAGATTCAGACGCAACAACTTGTGAAATCTGTAACCCAACTCACTCTCTTTTCGGCACTAAATGTGTCAAAGATTGCCCACCTAAGACTTACAGAAAGGTTGCAAACAATGAAGCCACGTGTGCATCTTGTGAAAATGATGCTAAAGCTTTCCAATGCAGACCAGGAAAAGACCCCTCAGGTTCTGATGTATTACAAGCAGTGGAACCATTAGAAGGAAACATTTGCACTGGTGATAACATCTTTGACCCGTGGGCTAAGACCTGTGGCACTACTTGCACAGCTAATAAAGGTATGTGGAAAAACGTCCCTGCGAAGAAATGCTAAGCATGCCTATAAGATAACTGTAAAACTTGTGATGGTGATGGAATTAATTGCTCAGCTTGTTAAAAAGGATCATTCGTGCATCCAGTAACTGGAGAATGTGCTAGAGATGGACCTACTAGTGAATGTAAAACAGACCTTGCGTGTGCTTTTTGCAAAAAATCAGAAGCTGCAGGTTCAGGAGCTCTTTGTACTTCTTGCCCAACTGGGAAAGTTCTTAAATCAGGACTTTGTGTAGATCCCGCTGATTGTGATGCTGGACAATGGGGAGGAAAGAAGAGAATGGGAGATGTAGAAATTTCTGCTTGTGTTCCATGTTTTGAGGGATGTGCAACTTGCAACAAATAAACTGGAAAATGTTTAACCTGCAAAGCTGCTTTCTTTGAAAATATCATTGAAGTTGGTGCTGATGGTTAAGCTGGTACTGATGATGATCTGAACAAATTCAATCTCTGTGTCAAACGATGCCCACCTTAGGGATATTATGGAGATTCAGCAGATTAGAAATGCAAAGCTTGCGGTGCAAACTAACTCGAATGCACTAAAACAGATGGAGCAACAGCCTGCTATAGAGGATTTATTTTGACTGGAGCATAAGCTCCATTCACTTGTGCAGCATGCCCAGCCAACAAATTCTACGATAGAGTCCCTACTCCAGATGCTCAAGGTAAATTTGAAGAAGTTTGTTCTGACTGTGCTGGTAATTGTGCAGAATGTAAACACTAAGCATCATAATGTACTGTCTGCGCAACTGATTTCACAATGGTTGCTGGAATTCATAGATGTTGGGCTACATCCACTCCACCAGAAGGTTATGCCCTTAACCAGGATTCATCTAAATTTATCCCAGATCCACAAACCACTCTTTAATGCCCAGTTGCATACAAAAACTGCGCTGCTTGTGGAAAGATTAATTCACTCGAAGCTACTGCTATTTCATGTGTTAAATGTAATGACGGATTCAAATTGAGTTTAGGAAACAAAAATGGAATGTGCTATGAAAAATGCCCAATTGGAGAATTTTTCAGTAACAAAGCTAACATGTGTAGACAATGTAAAGGTGATGATATGGCTTGCAAAGAAGTTCCAGTTGGAGATCCACAAACTGCTACTGAATTTGATTACAAGACCATTGCTTGCAAAAAGGGAGCAATCATGAGAAAAGGAAGACATGGTGAGAGATCATGTGTCAGCAAATGCGGCAAGAATGAATTCGAAGCTTTTGAAGAACTTGAAATCAAGAATGAGGGAGGAAATATGTCTAAAAAACCTGATCAAGGAGGAGACAAATTAGATTCTGAAGCTAAAGGAGATTTCTAAGAGAAACCTGAAGTTAGAAGACTTATGACCGACGGTTAAAAACCTCCGAGTGAAGAAAATATGTAAAACGCAGATTCACAAGAAGATGGAGCCAGAGAGGCTTTCATGGATTAAAATGATGAAGGAGAAGGAAATGCTGAATTTGAGCAAGCTAACTCTCAATACGAAGAGAAATGTGATGGAACAGAAGAAGATATTGATGCATCATATTTTGCCAGAGATGCTCAAGGTGCTGACAAAACCTTCCTTGAAGGAAAGAACAAAGAGCCAATTTTCGAAGAGAATGGTGATGAAAAACCAGAATTCAAAGAAAAACTTTAAAACGACCCAACTTATCAAAAGATGAAAGAGTGTAATGACTTAGACAAGACAAGAAAGAAAAATCAAAAGTTCAAACCAATGTCAATTAAAGTTTGCAGACCATGCCCAGATTGGTGTAATGACTGCAACAAATTTGGTCAATGTAAAGCTTGCAAAAACTCTCAAGATGTCCTCGACAAACAAGGAAACTGCGTTTGCAAAGACTTAACTTCCAACATTAAAGTCCTTGATGATAAAGAAAGAGGAACCGTGATCATTATTACTTATCCAGGAAGAATTGATGTCGGTAAAGATGATAAGAGAGAAGAAAAGATGGATGACCTTGAAGAAAGAAATGGAGGACAACACAAACCAGATAAAGAAGAAATGGATGGTGTCATGCACTCTTGGGGAATTGACAGAGATCAATTTGAGATCTTCAGAGGAAAAGCTGAGAGAATTATGAATAATGAAAAATGTCAATTGAAATGGAACATGGCTAGATCAATGGGAGAATTTGATAAGAGACTCGATGAAGAATTCTATGAAGAAAAAGAAGAGAAGAATAGAAAAGATAAAATGTGTAAAGCATATAACCATGCAGAATTCTTGACTGCTGCTGATGGAGAAGCTGCAGGATTTTCAGGAGAAGAACAAGGAGATAGACAGAAAATTGAAGGATGTTAAGCCAAGGCATTCAAAGATGTCGTTTTCGGCTCAGCTACCCATAAATGCAGAGTTATTAGAACTGAATCATTGTTTGAGAAACAAAAACCATCTAGAAGTGAGGATGAGGAAAATATCCAATAATTCCGTGATTAAAAATCTTAGGACATTAAAGATGCACAGGCCTTACTTCCAGAATAACAAAGAGATGATGCAGGATTAGCAACAGAAATTGCAGATTTAGCACCACCAGAAAATCAGAGAGAAACTAACATGGCTGATATTATCAAGGCCTTCATGTCTGCCAACAAAGGATCTCAGAAAGATATCTTGAGATCTTCTGAAAATGAAAAAGATGATAGTTGCGGTAAAGAACCTTCAATGTCTCAAAATGATAAAGAAAATATGTAAAAGTAATTCAATGGAGAGGCTGTCGAACCATTTGCTTCAGGAGAAGGAAATGATAACACTATTAAGTAAAGAGCCCAAAGAGATGCTGGACTATTTGGAGAAGATAGACAAGAAGAAACTGAACGTTGTTATAAAGTGCTTCAAGGATTTGGAAAGGTTGTTGGATTTAAAACATTGGGAAGATGTAAAATATCACCAGCTAACGAAGAATAGAGAGAAAAAGAAGAAGGAGGCAAAAGAGAAGTGAGCGGAGATGCTAATGAAATTTCAGATAGAGATGGAGGTGATAGAACCCGTGAAGAAGAACAACAAATGGAACAAATTGTTGGTATGATCGATGATGCATAAAAAGAAATGCTTGGAGAGCAAAGAGGTGATGAAACTGACAGTCAAAACAGACAAGAAGGACAAGAACCACTTTAATAAGGTGAGAAAAATGCTGAAGGACTTGCTGCACATTTCGAAGCTGGTCTATCAGCAGAAGCGACTGAAGATAATCGAGGAAGTGATGGAGAGAGAGAATTTGCAGAAGATGCTCTTAGACCAAGAGGAGAAAAGGATGATGAAGAAACCGGAGAGAACTTCAAACCAGATAGTCCAGACAAAGAACAAGATCACAGACCAGGTTGTGGAAAGATCGTGTCCCATGAGGATATGGAATATGTTCAAGACTGCAGAATTAGACATATTAAGGACAATTCTGGAAATTGGTCAACAAAGTTAGAGATTGCCTTAAAGAGAGATATTCCAAAAGAAGAATTCAGAAAGAAAGAAGGAAGAATTACCCTAAATAGAAGATTCTAAGATCTCGACAATAAATGCCGAATCTAAAACAAGATTTAGGTTACAGCCTTGAAATCTCGATTTGATACCAAACCAATGACTGGAATCTATGCAAGAGGAGAACAAGGTGAACTTGAAAAATGTTGGGAACACAAATTTGATTTCCCTCACAAAGATGAAGTTGAAGAAGATTTCATCAAACCTTGCTGTCAAATTAAAGTATTGAATGCTGCTGATAACTCTATAGATGAAGTCAACACACCAAAATGCCAAGCACAATTCGCAGCTACACAATCAATTTCAAAGGCTTTGTCTGCTGACTTAGCTGGAAAGACAATCGTATTCAACTGCGAACAAGAAAACAAAAGAGGAGGTCTTTGCTTCCAACAAGTATTCAAAGTAAATGAAAACGATGCTGTCACTTACAGACAATTAGACAGAGTTCCAGATAGAAAAGGAAGATGTGAAATTAAAGGAGATACATTCATCCAAGTACCAAGATTAGTTAAAAACAGTTGCACAGTTCAAGAATCTGAAGAAGGACTTGCTATTTCATTGGTTCTTAAAAAGAAAAATGCTCAAGGTACATTTGACTCTGCTACTGCAGATCTTCCAGCTGACTTTGATATTGCTAACGTCAAAATGGGATCTAGAGCTAAATTCTTTAATGCTCTTCCAGTTGGAATTTATAAAGCTACATGGGCTTGGGATGGTGTCAGCGGTGAAGAATTTGTTGACATTTTCTGTATCAGAAACAAACCTATTGGACTGAACTGCATGGATCTTAGAATCGAACAAGGAAATGGAGGTGCCATGAAATGTGATGCTGAAAATCTCAATTCAGTTGATGATATCTCAGTCAGCGTTGCAGGTGGATGTGCTGATCCAGTTAAGACAATTGTAGAAGGAAAATTGGTTCTTACTTTTGCTACCATCGATGCAGCCAAAGATTGCGAGCTTTTAATCACTGATGCTAATACTTCAGAAGAACTTGCAGGAAATAGAGTATAAGTTAAAGATGGACCAGTCAAGCAAGACTGCTTTATCAGTAACCATAAAGGGGTGAAACAAGAGCAAACTTTGAAATTAAATATCGATGAGCCTAATCAATTCTTCCTTCAATGCGGAAGAGGAACTGCTGTTGCCGGAACAACCATTTCTCTCTTTGATAGTGAATTTACTCTTATTACTACTTTTGATGTGAGTAAAAACGGAGGATTTGTTATTAAGGGAGCTGATGCAAATAAATTCACTGAGGTCGACGGCGCAACAACAGGATATTTATCATTAGAAAATGGATCGATTCAAGTTGAAAGAGATCTTGAACTCTTAGGAGTGGGTTATGACTTCTCTGTTGAAAATGTTAATGGTGATAATATTGCTTTCGAAGCCAACACTTATTAGATTATTCCATCAACAGCTATTGTTAATGTTATTGAATTCAATTTGGAAAAAGGAGGACCAAAGAAAGGAAAAATTAATAGAGGTTGTAAAATTGAAACAACGAGTGACGGGTTCACTATCATAAATCCACTTCCAAAAGGTAAACCAAGTACTGGAATTGCCATATGTGTAATGGAAGGAGATTATAAAGTCGCTTGCTAAATATTATCAATTACAAAAGAAAGTTCAAACAAGGCTGCAGCTTTAGGAGATGACGGAGCAGCTATTCTGAAAGAAAAAATGTCAATTTGTAAAGAGGATGCTAATCTGTGTGTTGAGTTGACCAAAGCTGCATGCTCAGATTTCGCTAGTTTGGATAAAGAAACAAGAAAATCATGCAAATCGATCCAATAAGGTCAAACATCAGGAGACAAAAAAGCTAAATTTGAAGATCTTAAAGGACAAAGAGATGTCGCAGCTAACGAATGCTTTACTCAAACTGATAATAAATCAGCAAATCTGAAGACCTGTCAACAGACTCCAGATATCGAAGATTTGGATGATCTTATTTCAAATAGTAAAACACTTTTCGCCGACTTTAAAGAAAATAAAGATACATTTACTAAAGAAGAAAAGAGAGATTATTGCAAAATCCTTTAAGAAATTAGAGCAGCTCTTGCCGCTATTGCGCCAGTTGATGCACCTCAAACAATTGTGGACGAGAACGGGTCAACATAGATTCAGCAAAGAGCAGAATTCACCGATACGGACGAAGTTGTTGCTGAGATTGAAACTCCTAAAGGCACAATCAGAACTAAATTCTCAAAGAGCAGATGTGAAGATTTGATCCCAAATAATGCTGAAGATTAAGCTACAGTTGAAGCAATCAGTGTTGTCACATCTTTCATCATAGATTCTGTACCAATCACTACTGGTGATGGAGTTAAACCATCAACCATTGATGCTGATGGACTCGTTGTAGCACCCGCAGCTGATGCAGTTGCTCAAGTAGTCGAAGAAGAATTGACTGTTTAGATGGTTTGCCTCTTCAATGATGGAACAACCTCAAGTTTCCACGATGAACCATTTGTTAAAGATGAACTTACTGGCTGTACTGAAGAAGATTAATTCCGCATTCCAGTTGGATAATAAGTTGATGCAAATGGAGATCTTATTTCAGGAGATGCTTTCAAAGTCAACTCAGAAAATTCAGATAACTCTGATCAAATGACTTCTGACACAGTTGCTGATAATATTATTGCGACAAGTTGTTCAGCTTCACAATACTTCTTCTTGGAGACTGCTAGCTCTTCAATCTCAGCTGACAGATTCTACATGGGTTTCATCCTTTATACAATAATCTTCTTAGATCTGTACCTCATTTTTGGAGTAATCCTCGGAAAGAAGTTTGATAATGAAGGTAAATCAGCTGTTCAAATCCCATCTGATGATGAAAAGAGTGTTAATGCCAACAACACCGACATGGGATTGAAAGGAGATATTCAGGAACAAAACGTGAGAGCCAAGAAGAACCCCACTTGCTGTTTCGCATTAAAGCAAAAGCATAGATGCATTTCCGTTTTCTCAGCCTATCACCCACTCTTATCCAGACCTGCAAGAACACTTTTGAATGTTTCCGGATACTTCCTTGCACTCATCCTTACAGGAGGCATGCTTTTAGCCATGGAAGACATCGTTGGAGGCATCATTGGATTCGCCATTGCTTTCTTATTCTATAGATTATGGATCTTCCTTGGTGAAAAGATGTTCAAAGCCAACAAATGTCTCGGATACATTGTTGGTCTAATTTTGGTAGTTGGTGGACATGGAGCTGGAGTCGCTTTCACACTCACTCAAATTGATGAAGCATTCACCTTCTGGGGAATCTTCTTCTGGGCTGGTATTGTCATTGAGTTAGCTTTCTGGGAAATCATCTCATTCTGCGTTCAAAATGGAATTGCTAAAAAAGCAAACAAGGAGAAGAGATCATGGGTTACTATTCCTCTATGGAAAGCATATAACTGATCATCTTTTATTTAATTATTAAATCAATTCTTTAGTCTGGGCGAACGGGAAGGGGTTTTGGGGTTTTGGGGTTTTGGG
>NVVL01000081.1 GCA_002402195.1 Rickettsiales bacterium
GTTATTCTTAACGCAAATCATTTACACAGTGATACCGAATTACTTGTTTCTTTTGTAAAAGTAAAAGATAATTGCAGCGAAGAGTAAAACACAAATAAATGTCAGAGAAATGTAATATATTTCTTTGTGTTTATCATTCGGAAGTTGAGTTAAGCAATTAACTATTTCGTCAGTACCATTTGGTAATATTTTTAGACATGTGGACTTTGCACCACAATGTTGGTCAATATTCTTTGTAATTCCTGTACTATTTAATAGTGATGTTATGTTAATTCCAGATATTATACACTTACAACCTCCAACACAATTGTTACAAAGTTGCTTGAATGTGACTGATTTATTACTCAAATCGGATTTGGCTGCTTGTATGGTTACATCATTAATAACACAAATATTTTCGTTACATTTTAAAGTTCCACCACTTCCATTGGGCAATTGTATTGTATTTACCCTATTGCATAAAGGATCACATTGTTTGGTGGTTTTACCATTTCGTATATAGCAACCGCAAAATTCAAGGGTAGGTTTGGATAGTGACATATCTCTTCTGTTACATTTAGGACAACTATGACAATAGCTTTCCAGTGCCTTTTCACAAACACCAGGTAATCTGGAACATACATCTCTTAATGTATTTTGAAATGAATTATATCCCTCAAGACCAGGTGATGTAATATTATAAGTATTTGTATATTTTTCAAAGACCTCAACCATAATGTCTTGGGACATTTCATAACCAATGACATTGTAAGAGGATTCCCCCATATCTTTGTACACCAAATTATACATTATATCGTAGCACTTATCATTAGCCCAAGAATTAAACCATTGCTCCCCGTCTATTGAAATTCCTTTGCACGCCGACAAAGACATTATATATTTTTCTTACACTAAATATAGTGTGTAATAAAACATGGAAAGTAAATCTGAAAACTTCAGAAAAAACGCAGTTGGTTTTATGTATAAATTTTTTGGGGTTTTCGATAAAACTGAATTCAGGTTACACTCTGTAATGAATGCTGAAGATAACACAACAAGATTTTTAGAAAATTTGGATAAGTCCCATAATAAGCACTACTCGAAAAGGTACAAGGGGGGATCCCCAAAAAAGTAATTCTAAAACCTGACCTAAAAGGTAAATGTCGAACGAAATGGAGTTTGGTCCGAATATCTACCCAATTTATTCCCAAACTTGTAAAACTAAGAAAAATATTTCATTTGTGATAAGCAATGGATCTGTTAGGGCAAGCATAGACAGTGGATATTTAAAAATACAGGACTTATTGGCTTATTTGATTTATTCTGACGTATCGAATCCCAATGTTATATCTGATGATTGTCTCAGTGCCTACACACAAATTTGTATATATAAATATGACCAATATATGGGCAATATTCACTTCTGTGAGATAGTAAATAACGAAATTTATAGGATGATTTATATAGAATGTAAATGTGACTTATTCTTGCGTTCTAGTACAGCTGGAATTATTTTACATTTTATGACGAAGGCATTACTGCTCTTAAGGGAGGATTCGGAGGAATGTACTAAATCAAAAATGTCCCACTTAGAAAACATACCCAAAAATAGCATACCTTTGGCTATTAGGTGTTGTAATAGTAATGTGGAAAATAATGTTGAGCAAATTGCAAAACTATGTGTTTTTCATGATATAGGTGGTTATTTAGAAACAACAGATGGATATAAATATGAAAATTACGTTTTAGATAAATGTTTGTATTTGTCAAGTGAACACGAAGAGTATTGGGAAACTACAGCAAAAGAAATATATAAAAAGTTAATTTACGGTGTTCCTGGTATATCCATGTCTACGAGAGCTAGTCTTAGTTTTATTTATGGTATTGGTGGGTTTGACCTTTTTACATTGAAATCTATGAGATACTTGTGCATGGATAAAAATATTTTGTCATACTCTCTTGGTATTAAATTTGATACGGGGATACCCACTGAAAAAGTTATGGTCGATGCCGTGAAGAAATTGGAATTATTGGGCATTGACAAATACACAGAAGAGGTTAAATCGCTTAACATATCAAAATACGACCCGTTGTCCATGTTTTCCCATTTGGGTGTAAAGTCAGTAGTATGTAACAATAAGTATGATATACACAGTTATAATAATTCAGACCTAGTTTATTTTTGTGATGGGGGTATTGTCTATGTATTCATCAGAGAGGATTTTAAAAAATTAATAGAAACAAATATAAATCCTTTTAGTGGCAAGGAGTTTCCATACAGAATCATCATCGAAATGTATAAAAAGGTTAATTCTTCACATAGGATGGGATTGCCCGAATGTTCTAGCATCAGAAAACTACTTGACATGGTAAACTAAAATTTTGGATATACATTCCAGTTTTAGAAAATCATCCTTCTGAAGCACTTGATACATATCCTAGTTTTGGTAGTATAACCTGTGACATTTTTACGCGTTTTGGTGTATATTAAGTCGGAACTTACAAAAGAATTGCAAGAGATGCACATATATTTTCTTTTGCTGGGATACCTTCCAGTTCTCATGTTGTATGCTATGCTGGTGTAATTGAGTGGCTTGGTATATGATATTTCTATATCCTTATTTCTGGTTAGTTCATTTCCATAGCAGGATATAATGGATGGTGATGTTTTATTGAATGTTAAGTTTCCAATAATATTATTGTTACAAGAGAGGATCGCTGGTGTGCACTTGAACACCAGATTTTTTATATTGTTATTATTGCAATGGAACTTGTGCATCCTATGTTTTACAATTAAAGTACCAGATAAATTATTATTTGAACAATCTAAACTTAGTACCTTTTCATTCAAAATGATCTCTAAAAGTCCACAGGAATCGCATTTTACATCTAAAACTTCTTTTGATAATACCAACCTATTTATCTTACATCTCGAAGTCCTAAAAAATATAATTCCTTCAGGGATTATATATTCATGTTGCTCTACATCCTGCAAGAACATTACATTATTTTTGGTCGCTTTCACTGTTTCTTCATTTGCGTTGTACATGGTTATGTTTTAAACTAAATCCCAAATGAATTTAAGTCTGTGAAATTTTAAATCTCATATCACAAAAGAAATAAATTTAATTTTTAAGTAAGAATAGCATTTTACTTTGCATCTTCGACGGCACAAAAAAAGTTGAAGCAAATGCAAAAGCATGACATTTGCGTGACATTAACTAGTGCAACGAAGAACGGACATTGAATTTGGTTTATACATGAAACCAATAATTATTGTGTATAAAATGTCAGACGAATACGTTTTTAATGTGTTGTCCTCGGAAAGTGAAAACAAAATAAAGATCAATGTGACCGGTAACATAGACAATATTTTTATCACCTTATTTCTGGGTAAAGATAGTTACATTATAAACACAAAAGATGTCAATATAATGGATTTAAACCCCCACCCAAAATGTAAAGCCGAAGTGATGGTTCCCAGCGTTTCTAGTGTGGCGACCTTACCTAGAAATAAAATTCCACATTGAGAGTTATGATGTGATTATTATATTATGCAACAGTTAAATGAGTTCCAAGGAAACCAAAAAGAATGCTAAACCTGAAAGTAAAGTCAGGGGAAGAATAAACGTTAACAGAAGGAAAAGAATAAATGTGAACAGGAAGAGAAGGTCAAATAAAACCTCCGATCGGCAAGGTAAGATATCTGGTGGGCGATCTACCAAGGTCAATGTGAATTTAACCAAAGTAAGGGAAGAGCGGAAGAAGAATAGAGAATACAAAAATAAGGGATATAGGGGGAGAACCAAACCCGAAGCCATAGAAAGTGAATTAATTTCAGATGTTACCAATGATGGTATATTAGTAACCAGAGAAGCAATGTACAGAGCAACATCGAAAGCAAAAGCATCCAGCTCTAAGCTTCCAATGTATGTAGTTAGGGGTGTAACTATAAGAGTAGCTGATCAAGAAACATTAATCAGAGAGTCGGTTGCAACCATATCCAATTCATCAGCGAGAGGAAAAAATAGTATAAACGATCCAAGAACCGGAGTTACGATGTCTGATGTGTTATGTCCAACGTGTAACCAAGGAATCACGTGCCAGGGACATCCAGGTTTGATTAAATTGTCGAGGCCGCTGTTACATCCAATGTATATCAGAGAAATAATAAGGATTTTAAGAATTATATGTAATGTTTGTGGTGAACCTCTTATGGGGTTCGAAGAAATGAAAAATGAGGGAATAACATCACTATTGAGTGATGTGAGATTAAAGGTTTTAGAGGTTAAATGTATCAAAAGAACTTGCCAATCTCATGCAAAATTTGGAATACCTGAGCCTTGCCGCGTTAACCCACAATACGACGTTAAGAAATCTGACACTGCTAGGGCCATTAAGATGAATGCTGGTAGGTCAACCCTTAGTGCAGGGAAAGTATCCGAAATTCTGGGAAGACTAACAAACAAAAATGCCATATTATTGGGATTCGCTTACGGAATGCATCCAAAGAATTATGTTTTGAAAGTTTTGCCTGTCATGGTACCAAGGATAAGACCAAGTTCCGTTCATTCTGGAACTACTATGGAAGATGCACAAACCCAAACTTACAAGAAGATAATCAATGCTAACAATGCGATATTAAATAATTTAAATTCTGCAGATGCAGACAACAAATATGCAGAATTGGTAGGCTATGTTAACGATTTTTTGTGGAAGAACAATAGTCAAAGTAATAATCCCCACACACAAGCGGCAAATATACCAAAGAAATTAGGAAATAAGGAAGGAATATTGAGACGTAACATGCAGGGAAAGAGAGTAGACAATTCAGCAAGAACTGTAATTGTTGGAGTTTCTGGCATACCTTTTTGGGTTGTAATGTTACCCAGAGTGATAGCTGAAACTTTATATGCCGTTGAAACAGTAGGACCTGGTAACATCACTTGGTTGACCTTTTTATTGAGGAATAACAAAATAACTTATATAATCCCATACGGAGGACCAAGGAAAGGTATTTCAATAAAAATAGATATCAACAGTGGAGCACCAAACATAGGTTATACACTCAAGTTCGGGGATAGAATAAGAAGGAATATTTTAGATGGAGATCATATAATCGTTAATAGGAATCCTACACTCCATAAAGGTGGTTTGCTCGCTTACGAAGTAAAAATATGGGATAACTTAACATTAGGTATGACTTTACCCGCTACTACGTTACATAATGCAGATTTCGACGGTGATGAAGTGAATATACACATGCCCACTACACCAGCTGCAGTTGCAGAATTGGAAATCATTGTAACAATAAAAGCCCAAATAGGTGTAGGTGTGATATTTGATGCACTTACTTCTGTTAATTTATTAACTTTTGGTAATGCATTTAATGATAGAAGTAATGACATAGACAAATCCAAAGAAATCAATGTAAGAATAGGGAAATGTAATTTTGACCAATTAGTAAACAAAATATATGTAATTGGTAGTTTGGGTGATAATATCACTCCAAGCTTCAATGAGTCATTTTCATTCAGAGATTATAGAGTCAGAGTTGGTGAATTGGATAAACCCAGTAACGGGTTTTCATTCAAAACTTATATAGAAAAGCTCAAAATAATAGATGAATTTGGTATAGGGAAATATACTGGTAAGTCGTTGTTCAGTTTATTATTACCTAACGACTTTAACTATGAAAGAAAGGATGGAGATGTTATCATAAGAAATGGTGTTTTGTTAAGTGGTGTGATTGGAAAGGACGATATCGGACCTATGGGTAGTTTAGTAGTGAAACTCAGAAATAGTTATGGTTTGAAAGTAAGGAACAATTTTGTAGCCAGTGCAACTAATGTGTTCGAGTCCTGGATATCTATGAGAGGGTTTTCTGTGGGATATGACGACTGTCACCCTTTCAATGAAAAGGAAAGGTTGATTTTAGAAAATACGGTTTCGGAAGAAGTGATCAAGGCAGAAGCTCATGTAATGTCTTTAGGCCCAGTAAAAAAGGATCCGATGGAAGAAGAAGAAAGAGAAAACGAAGTTATATCTACCCTCAACATAGTAAAAACAATAGGACAAAAAATAACCAAGGAGATATTAACCAGGATTCCCAAGTCTGAGGAAAACGAAGACGATTTTGTAGTAATTATTTCTAATAAATTTATGGAACATGATACAATAGGCTATGGTAAGATGGTCATAGAAGGAGATGTTTTAACCGTTGAGTACGACAATACAATCATTGCGAGTAATGATTGGTTTTATGTGGATGAAATTTTAAATAGGAGTTTGTATGTGGTTGCTGACAAAACTATAATAGAAATACGGGAACACGATGAATATATTTGTGGCATCATGAAAGAAAATTCATTGGTTATAATGTCGGACTCAAAAGCCAAAGGAAATCCAGTAAATGTTGCACAAATAACATCTTTATTGGGTCAGCAATACTTCGAAGGTAAGAGGCCCGGGTCAACTGTTTACTTTGGTAAAGATAGTAGTAATATTAGGGCAAGGGGTTTTTGTACTAGATCTTACACACAAGGATCAACTCCTTATGGGTTTTTCGCTGTTGCTAAAGCTGGAAGGGAAGGTTTGGTTGAAACAGCCACTGGTACTCAAGACACCGGAACATCACAAAGAAGCGCCGTTAAGGCATTAGAAGACATCACAATAAGAAATGATGGAACCGTCAGAGCTTCGAACGGCAAAATCATACAATTCCATTACGGGGACAACTCAGTGGATACCGAGCGCATTATTTTTAAGAAAGTCGGAAATAAAAATGTGAGGACTTTTATAGACATTTCTTCTGAAGTGAACAAACTTAATACAGGATATGGAATAATGAAACCGATAAAATAGAAATGTCCTTTTAAAATTCTAGGAAGGTGTATTTTCTCATAAAATGTTCAAGTTACCAAAGAGTTTTGGTAATGATAAGGTCATAATGTTCCCTGACGAAAACGATGTATTAAATGGAATTTTAATAATAGAGGAAGGAACTCAGGTGTGTAAATGCTCCAATCTAAATATAAAATATATATTTTGTCCTAAATCTCTAATTTACTTAGATTGTTCAATGAATAAGTTAAAAATATTTATTTGTAGTGACAATTTAAGTTATTTGATCTGTAATGACAATGATATAAGAAGCATAACGTTCAATAATAAACTTAAACATCTGAATTGTTCCAATAACAACATAGAACAGTTATGTCCTAATGATGAACTGATAAATTTATTTTGTCCTGGATCACATATATCACATGTTGAATTTACAAAGTCTTTGTTGAAGGTAACATGTTCACATAATAACCTTAAAAATATTATTGTGAACAAAGGACTACTACATTTAGATTGTCGCAATAACAAAATTAATTTTATACTATTGCCTAAATCTATTAAATATTTAAATGTAACGTCCAACCCTTTGGCAAATATATCAATAAAAGGGAACAACGCATATGACAAAGCTATAACAAAGTGTATCAAGTATCCGAACGTGCAACATAAAATTGGTGGATTGTATGCAAACAGGTACAAAAAGAATATAACACCTGTCATATCTAATTCCAGAAAAATTCCAATAGATTTTTATGTCAGTAGAAGACCCAACCCAACACTATATTCGTTATGTTATAGATTGACAAAACCCAAAAATAAGTCTTTTAGGGTTTTGGAACTTTCTAATTGTCAAACTTGTTGGTCAAAATACCCAACTAATTTAATAGGTGACGTGAAAGTTGTAACTGTAGGTAATGTTAAAACAGCCAAAGTATGTATAGATTGTATCATGGAACAAAAACTAATAATAATGTAATGTAGTCTAAAAATTCAATGAATTTCTAAAAATACAACTATGAGTGTAGAGAACTTAGTACAAGGAATAGCCCACATGTTTTATTCTTTCATGAGGAGATTCGGTAGAAGCGAGAATACCGAAAGGGATTTGCGCGAGGACTATATTTTTATTTAATTTCTTTAGTTCATTGTCCAACGCAATGTCCTTCGACCTTGTTTCTTTTTGTGTTTTCATACTGAATATGTAGGATAGTCCGAATACTACTGTTATGACTATAAAGAGTGAGTAATCGGAATTATAAATAATTTTATTTAATATTATACCTGTTGTAATTGCAGATATCATGGCTCGCCTCCAAACAACAATACAATGATTATTATCATTGGCATTTCGTATGACACCCAAAATGGTTTCAAATTTCAAGTCATTCACTTCTTCAACTTTATTATGACATTTCTGATCAATACAATCCTGAGATCCGTATTCAGACCAAATTAGATAAACTAAAATTACCAAAAATACGATGTACATATATTTCATAATATAGACCAAGTAAATGAAACTAATACTGTTACTTTGTATTGTGTTTATTATATCCACTTCTGTTCTATTTTTGACATTTCGAGGTAAAGGGGAAGAGGAAATTACAACCCCAAAGAATAAACCACTGGACGAACTCAATATTTTAACAGGTTCATCGAAGTCTGGTATAGAAATTGTGGGTGGCGAAAACAGTGGATCTTATTATGTGGATTCATTGTCTTGTAATAAATCTGATGGAATTTGGTTACACACACATCTAGGAAAACATAAATGTAAATGTGATTTTTCATTATTCGGTAAAAAGTGTAATAGGGTTGCATACGATGATACATATAAATGCTTAGGTAATATAGACAAAACAAAAATAAACCTTGATATTATATCTGAACAAAATGTGAGCAATTTATCATTCGTTCACAACTCTTGCACGTCTTTGTGTAATGATGAAGATAATTGTGTAGGTGTACATTACGAAGATAAAGTCTGCACACTGTTCAGTAAAATATCTATTGAAGGTACCATTACATATTCACATAGTGTAGATGGTAACCTTTACATGAAGGGTAACAATAAAGTAATAATAATTGATAGGGTCTTCATCACAAAAGGGAAATTACCATTGCGATACTACCTTAAAGACAGATATTCGACCAAAGACGGGTTGGACATCACGTGGGCGATATACCAAATGACTCAATATAAAATACATTTTACTCCGACATTTATCATAAATGACCCAAATTGGATTGGTGTTTATAGTAACAACCCAATAAACTTAGATAACATATTGCAGATTATTTCTAACGGAACTACAGCAGATTATTTCGTGTCTTATACATTGGATGGATTACCCATTTGGAAAATTACATATTTAGTTTATGTTGAAATTACACCATAAAATATCCTGAATATAATACCTAAAACTCGTTTTAGAGAATTCAGCATTTAGTCAATGTGTACTTACTAAAACATCATATATAAACTAAATTAGATATATTATTT
>NVVL01000082.1 GCA_002402195.1 Rickettsiales bacterium
AGCTCGCTGCTGCGACGCGTGAAGAAGTCTCGGGCGGCGGAGCTTAGCTGGCGGCTATATTTCCGGTTGTATAGATTGTCGATTGCTAGCATGTTTTCTAGATGCGCCGCAATGCGCGGGGATGAGAGCCTTGATTCGAGTTCTCTGCGCGCCGATCTGATGGCTCTGTTGATTGCTTTTTTGAGCGCACCGCGTGAGAGCTCTTTTGTCGCTAGAACCACTACCTGGTCGGCTGCTAGGCGCATTCCAACTCGGGTGCCTATTTTGAATAATAGCTGACCGGTGCTGAGTTCTGCTCCTTTTTTAACAACTGCGCCAGCTTTGGCTGCAGGCCTTAGTTTGTCGGCGATGCCTTGGGAGATTACGTTTATGGCAAATTCAATTGCTTTGGCTTTGAAATATTCTCCAAGATGGATCCCCTCCCCTTTTAGGGCTGCGTTTATGCCTTGATACATGTCGCCAAGACCAGAGGCAATTAGTCCGATTCCCAGCGTGCCGCCGCTAGCCATCGCCATCATCGTGCCAACCGCTACTTGCGCAACGCCTATTATTATTACAACCACAGAAGTTAGGATGTTCTTTGGTGGTTTTTTGGCGTCTAGCTCGTATAGCTGCATGGCTCCCAGGCTGTTGAGCTCTCTTATCTCAGACATTGGAGCCTGGCCTTCTGCGTAGAATTCCTCGAATCTTTTGGTCTTGCCGACCGTCATGATGTTTTTGGGATTGCTGCTTTCTATGAATTTTAGGGCGTGATTAATGTAGCTTAGGTGATGGTTGAATAAGTCTACTTTGTTTGTGATTTGTGTTGATATTGGGCTGCCTGCTGAGTTGGTTCCGAGCAGTAGCTGCATTGATTGTAACTGCGGAATTATTACTTCCTCCAGGTGAGATTTTGCTATGTGCATGTGCCGATAGGCTGCTGCCACCAACCCTTGGTCGTTTTTGGCTTTGCCTGCTAGGTTCTTGCGTAGATATGCATAGGCAAGGTAGTAATGGCCGGCGAAGCTGTAAGGGTCTTCTGGTTTGGCAACTTGCTCTAGCAACCTGATCGACTCATCGTAGCTATTATTGCGTCCAAGGCGTGAATGCCCCATTTGGATTTGATAGATCGGATTGCTGGTGGCGACGTCTGAATTATATAGTGCTATTTGCTCTTGTTTGAAGGCCTCGAATTCCAGGTAGGCTGCAGATTGTGTTTCTGGGTTCTCTGAGTTTTTATGCGAAACCATTAGATCTTTTAGCCAAAATCCCCAGCTTTCTTCCAGTTGCGCTAGCTTGTATCTGTTTTCTTCTGTGGTTCTGAGGTGCTGGTAGATTTCTTGGTTAAAACGTTCGAATAGTCTGTCTTCGAAGGAAATCTTTGGGAGCCTGACCTCTTTGACTTCAGCAAGGCGTATTTTTTCAGATAAGTCGCGGATTGCTTTGTAGCTATCTGTGTTTGCAGAAGAGTCTGCCTCTAGGCTGAGTTTGCTGGCTTCTTCTGCTCCGTTTAGGACGAGTCTGCCGCTTCCAGGCTGGCCTTGTCTTGCGGTTCTGCCGAAGGCTTGTTCTTCTACCCTTAGATTGCTTGGCAAGAAGGTGATGATTACATGCAAACCGCCATTTTCGTTCACCTCGTCTGTTAGTTTGATGTCGGTTCCGCGGCCGGCAAGGTTGGTTGCAACAATGATGTTGCCAGCTTCTTGGATGTTGGAGACTGCGTTCATTTCCTCCATATCTGTGCGGCTATATATATGTACCTTGTTTGGAGGGCAAATGGCTTGCAGGTCAGCTGTTAGCTCTTTTGCAAAGGCGATGCTCTCTGAGATAATCAGCACCGCCCTGCCGGAATTTGCTACTTCTGTGGCAGCGCTCAATATTGCGGCTTTGTGGGTTGCCTCGTCGCTTGTGATTATCGCCTCTTCTTCGTGGAATAGGTCGGGTTTGAACTTGGGGATAACTGCTGTATCTATGTGGTATACTTCTCCAAGTAGGGATTTTGCCTCGGTGCTGCCAAGCGTGCCAGTCATTCCCATGATATTGGCACCATATTTCATGAAAAAGCTCATATTGGAGATATAGCTGGTAGTGACGGATTCAGCACTCATCATCAAGCTATGCTTCACTTGCAAAAACTGATGAACACCATTGCCCCAGCTGGTTTTGTTTTGCACAACTCCGCTGTTAATATAGTCAACTGGGGCAATGATATCTGCGCCGCTGTCAATGTCTTGTGCGATTACATAATGCTTATCCTCTCGCATAACGGAGGCGGCGAGAGCTGAGTTTGCCCAGTTTTTGATCTGACTACTGATATAACCCAGCAAATAGGATGGGTATGAGAAATACTCACCGTCAATAATTGCCTCGATGCGAGCCTGGATTTGCTCAGTTAGTTCACCCCTGAGTCCTTTATTAGACAGTACTTCATCGGTGATTTCTAGATTTGCAATTGCTTTCCATGTAAGCATAAAAATTGGCGCTAGATATTCCGTTCCTGGACGCGGGCTTGAGAGCTTGGTGATCTTCGCTCCATCATCAACCAGCATCGAGTCAACTTCATCGACGATAACGCTGCCAAAGACTCTGTTTGACCTCGTGCCTAGTCTTTTGAACTCATCTCGCAAATAATCTCCCTGAAAATCAGAGGCGCTGCCGTATAATATATCCGCTGTGTAGCATTCTTTTGGCGCGTTGCTGTCACCACGGGTCAGATTGCTGCAGGAAAGGCCAAATAGTGAAAAATAAGCTACTTGCTCGGCGCTGTCTCTTTCGGCAAGAACAGAAGAGCTTGTGATAACATCCACCGGCTGCTTATTCCGAAAGGCCGTGATGCAAGCAAGCATCGCGCAGATTATCGTTTTCCCCTCGCCTGTTTTTACCTGAATCAAACGCCCTTGATCTGGTTGTTTATTCAAAAGCGCCAGCACGCTTAAAGTTTGAATATCCCGCGGAGCATAGCCTTTGTGAAGCCTCACACCTTGAGAAGCCACAGCGATTAATTCATAGAGTAAATCCTCATTAATATGCTCCTTTGATACAGCTTCTGACCAGGCTAAAATATCTTCTGCTTGCCAATTATCTATCGCTTTGCCTTGTGGGAATGCTTGGCTGTCTTGAGTTATAGTCTCATCAATTCTAGATAATTCATTGCTAGCACCGCTCAGCCAAGAGCTCAAAGCATGATTATTTTTATTAGCAGCACCAATCTCATCAATCAGCACATGACGAGGCTTGGCTCCATCTTGATTAGTTGCTATCAAAGCAGCTGGGATGAACTCCTCAATTGATTCTGCCTGAATTTGAGGTAACGCCTCAAGCTCTATTAATTTTGCTATGACAAAATCTGGGGCATGTTTATTGCGCAGATAGAGCTTCTTTAAATATGTGAGAATCTCCTGGGTTTTTTCAGCGTCCTCATAAGGCAGACCTTTTGCAATATTTACTAATCCCTCATCTCCAGGGTTTAGCTTACTATAGCCCAGCGTTTTTTTGCTCAATTGATAATGCCCCTCGCCGCTGCGAACAGCCAGACCCTGGATCATTCTGGATAAAATCCTTGCCCTCTGCTCTGCTTCTCTCTGCCCTACCTCTCCTTGCTCTGCTTCTCTCTGATTCGAACTGCTCTGAACTGTTCCCATGTGCTGCTCATTTAACTGCGCCAAAGAACCAGAGGGGGATGGTGCTGCAGAGCTGGAAGCAGGCCCGCCTATTGCCAGCCCGCCTTTCTGCTGAGCCAAAAGGTCAGATGCTTGTTTTGGCAAGGGATTATTAACTTTAATCGCAATTAGCGCTTTGGTCGCAGAGTTTCTGCATCTTCCATTATCCAGATAGCTAGCAATCGTTAAGATTGCAGCATCATTCAAACTAATATTCTCTAAATTGGACTCAGATACAAAGTAATTCAAGATGTTCTTTGCCATTAGATCAGCGCTGCGGGCTGGTTTGGGGTATCTCTTATCCAGAATCGCCATTAATAAATCGACAGCATTCTTTTTAACAATAGGCAAAGAGGTTTTAGTCGCAACCTTCAGGAGCTTCCTTACATCCTCATATCCAACCTCTTGTCTCGCGATCACCTTCGCACTGACAATACCTAATATTGGGTCAACTGCAGCTACTGCATTTATACCAATATTAGGGTTGATTGGGTCAACATGGCGCTTCATATGCTTATACCAATTTTGTTACAAAAGGCCATCTCAAGCACTTAGACGCTACGCACGCAGGCCTAAAATACCCTATATTCTGGACCTGCGCGCGTAGCTTCTTAGGTCTCTCGGACCTAACTTCCTACACCTCATCTCCCCCTAAAACTTCAATATTAAACTCTTCCAGCGGCCGCACAGATTCTGGATGTTCCAAGAACCCCATGGCACTAACAAGATATTGACTAGCCGCATCAAGCGCACTGAGCCCAGATTCCGGCGCGACTTCTGCATCATTTGCCAGTAGATATTGCACGGCTAGCAATTTTTGCTCATCAGTTGCAAAATCCGGTTGTTTTATACAAACATATAGCGCCGTTTCACCATTATCATTTTGCGCATTAACGCTTGCTCCATGCGCAATCAGCCTTTGCATCAAATCAACTCTTGCCCTATATCCCGCCATATGCATCGGTGTGTCACCATCGAATTCTGGAATGTTAGTATCCGCACCATGTGCAAGAAGAACATCAACTGTACCCAGTTTAATTTCCTGATTTCCATAACCCATCGAATAATATAACGGAGTTGCGCTGTGTTTTTCTAAATCATGACTATTTATATCTACACCATTTTGCAATAAAAGCTCAAGCGCAGCAAGATGATGATTATGCACAGCCCCATGGATCGGGAAATATCCTCCGGCGTGAGAAATGCTAGAGTCAGCACCGTGATCAAAAAGAAACTGGATTAATTCTAAATTAGGCTCAGCCTGACAAATTATTGCATAATAAAGTGGCGTATGACCACCCGAACTCTGAGTATTAATAAATGGCAGCAATATTTCCATCATCCCCATATGCCCATGATGCACAGCCCCGTGAATCGGATAAAATCCTTGCACATTCGGGATGTCATGCTCTGCCCCACCAGCCAATAATAGGGCTGCCATCTCGGGAGAATTCTTCAAAGTTGCTACGTATAAAGCAGTTAATCCAGCAGCATTCTGTGCGTTGATATCTATCTGCTTATCAACAAGAATTTGCATGATTTCAAGATTATCCAGCACAGTTGCATAGTGAATAACGCCAGCATTCGCACCATCAACGGCACTTAAATCAACATCATCTCTGGCAAGTAATTTTTTAACCACATAGACATGATTTTTCTGCATTGCCATAGAAATTGGCGATATCCCATTATCCGCGCGGGCTAAATTTATATCCCCGCCACTCTGTAGAAGAAGTTCAATAGTCTCTGCTTTTCCATTTTGACAAGCAAGCCAAAGCGCCGTTATTTGATGCGGAGCAATTGCTCGTACATTTACATCACTATAATTAAGTAACAATCTAACTATATCTGTGCTCCCAAGCTCTGCTGCTGCATGGATAGGATAGATTCCTCCATTATCTGGCGCATTAGCATCCACATCATCTCTTGCAACTAATTCTTGAACCACAGCCAGATGCTGCTTATTGATTGCTATACGAAGAATTGATATATCCATATCAGCTCGTCCTAACGCAGGATTTGCCCCATGAGTAAGCAAATATTTCACCGCCTCCAAATGACCATTTTGACAAGCCATCCATAAAGGTGTTATCTGATGCGGAGTATCCATTCTCTCATTCACATCAAAATGATTTAACAATATAGGCATTACCTTAGCAGCCCCAGTCTCAGCCGCAGCATGTAGCGCCGTAGAGCCCGAATTACCGCAAATGCTAGGGTCAGCGCCATGTCTGAGTAATAGCTGAAGCATTTCAGGCTGGTTATATATAGACATCCAAAAGAAAGAAGTCCTGCCCTCGGAATCTCTATAATCAGCACTAAATCCGTCATTTAAGAACCTCTCTACTATAGCAGTATCCCTAACCTCCAGCACCCATAGCAAGGAATTATACCCATTATTATCAATTTTGCTTGTGTCTACTAAGTCACCTTGGTCAAGGCATGTGTTTACTAGATATTTTAATCTATGAGCACATGCGATCATAAAAGGAGTTTGACCTTGATTGTTTTGCGCGTTGAAGTCTAGTCCGCCTTCGCAAAGCATGTTGATTAGTAACATTGTTTTTGCTTGGTTGATGGTGCGACCAGTGGGTGACGCTGACCCCATGGTGAAAGTACCACCAGTTATAACAAGATTCCCGACAAATTGACTAGCATCAAAAAATACATTGCCAGATCCATCCGTTAAATCATAATCATCATATTCATCAGAAAACAACTTATCTCTTGTTGCAGCAATCACCAAATGCATCGCAGTATTACCAGTCTCAAGTGTCTTCAAATTAACATCGGCAGTGCGGCTCAAAATCTGCGGCACATATTTCAGATGCGGCATTGTGCAGGCATAAATCAAAGCGGTTTGGCCTTTATTATCAGTAATATTACAATCTAGCTCTGGTCTCGCAAGCAACAGATCAAGCGCCGGGAAAAAACCATGCATTAATGCATGCATAAGCAAAGTCCGCCCCTCTCCATCTTGTGCATTAATATTACCAAGCTTGCTTAGTAACTCATTAAAAGCCCCCAGAGATTGCCTCTCGCAAGTAGCCTTTGCAATATCTGTATGCATAAGCTCGTTTTCTGGCAGTGTCTTCACTACCATTTCAGCTTCGTCTATTCTTCTTCCGGCAACAACGCTACTATACTTGCTTAGTATAGATTTCATTTCGACCATGAAATCTTGGAATATAGAGATATTATCCATCCCCATTTCCATACTGGAAATATCCCTGTTCAGCGCTATGATTTCGCGCTGATGCTCCAATATTTGCTTTTTTACTGTATCTAGTTTTTGTAAATCATTCTTATATTGATTCTGCCCCGCTTGGTTCGAGTTTCTGAGCTGAGCTATACTCTGATTTAGCGCATTCCTCTCAGCAGAAAGCGCATTCAAACTTCGTTGATGCCCCGCTGCTGATAATTGTAAATTTTGCAAAGTTGACCCTGACACAGGTGGTGATACAGCATTTTCCATATTTAAACTCCTAATTAGGTTTTAATTACTCTTACTCATCAAATTTTAATTCCTCTCCAACCAAGCCATCTCCAGCCAAGCCATCTTCAACCAGGTCACCCCCCATCAAGGCCTCGCCAGCAAACTCATCGCCTACTAATTCTGAAAATTCCAACAGCAGATTATCCAGCGCCTCGTTTTCAACAAAGTCAGCCAGCATATCTTCTGCCGCCATATTGCGTGCTTCAAAATAAGCTCTCATTTCATCTGAGATTTCTGGGTTTGCAAGTACTTGATCCAAATATTCTTGCCCGATTTGATCCATGAATGTTTGAAAACACTCTTCAGCCAAAATATTATTTCCACTCAAAGCCACAATGGCAAATATTTGCTTAATTTCATCTGGATTCTGGAACAATTCTCTGGCTAATAAAGTCTTATTTTCATAGATAATACTCTCCAAAAGCTCCGCCTTAATTTCCAGACTTAACTCAATGCAAGACATAGCCTTTATCAAAAACTCATCATTATCACTCGCAATAAATGCCTGGAGAGCAAGTTCAATATCTATATTATTTCCGATAAGCCTAATAACCTCATCACTACCAGAACGAAGAACCACAGCAAATACCGACTCCTCAGCCAAAGTCAGCACACTCAAACAATCCGGATCAAGCTGTATTGCAAGCTCTAATGCATCTATATATCCAGCAAGTGCGAAAAAATGCGTCAAGCTATAACCAACAACTCCATCATGTTTTGAAAATACTCCGGGGTCACTATCATATAATTGATGAAGAATGCCCAAATCATGTTTCTGCGCCGCGCTAAGCGCCGTGCACAGCACACTATCCGAAGCTTGCAGCGCCCTTGCTATATAATCCTCTTTCCCAGATGAGAGAATCCTCTCCAAAGTAGTTGCATCATCAACAAAGTACCCATCCACAGTTGCGCCATGCTCCAATGCATATTCAAATGCCGACATTTTCTCAAACTTAACCGCCATATATGCCAAGAAATCCTGGTCAACCCCAAGCGACAATATCATCTGAAACATTTGCTGATATTTAGGATTATCGAATATCCCAAATAGAATCTTTGTACGCTCTTCGATGGTAGAAGCTTCCAGCTTATGATAAACCCTCTGTTGCTCTGCTGTTATCAACTCCCTCAAAGCCGATTTAGCGTCCTGTGCATTGGCGCCAAATTCCTCTCTATATTGAGCCTTAACACTCTCTTGCAACTGACGAAAATGAGTAAGCGCCTCATCATGATCATGTTTCTTAACGACGAGTAATTTTTTCTGCTCATTCAGCACATTTGTTAATGCTCGGTTTTTATTGCACAAAGCCGTATATTCCACTTTGCAGCGTTCATACACTGATTTAAGTTTCGATATTTGCTTTTTGTAAGGAGATTCTTGAGCCGAGCACTGACTTATTATACTTCGTAAATCATCTGCTTCTCTTTGTATTTCCCATTTACACTGCCTAATCGCCAACTCCGCACTATTCATATCGCGGTTATACGCAGCATGGTCAAACCTGTCCTCCCAATGTACGTAGATATTAGGGTGACCGTTAAATCCTAAAACTTTAGTTCTTTGCTTTGAATCCGACCTTGCAAAGCTATAATATGGTGAGTTTCTATTATCAGCACCACTTTGAGATAACCAATCCTTATACGCCAGAGCCTCCTCAAAATCACTAAAAACCCCAGGTGCCCGCCCTGATGCTTCATACTTATTATTAGCTCTGATGTTAGTCAACTCATTGACGCGCCTCTCTTCTTCATGGTCTATTATGATTCGTTTCTTATGATTTATGCCGAAAATTTTACAAAACCCTTTACCGACACTACCCATAATACAAAACCCATCTCTATGTTTGCGTTAATCATACTGTTAACAACTTAAACCAAAGGTAGTAACGCTGTCAACTAGTATTTTCTACTATAAATAGAACCAACGACCATCTATATTGTGCAAACTAAGCCTCGATAACACCAGAATATGAGGAAATCAAAGAGAATAGAGGCGCTACTTGCATTTTAAACAAAATTATGTATACTACATCTTAAAGTTGCTTGATAGTGACATAAAAGCAACTCGCCTGCAGAGCTTCTGTCATACAGCCGCTTATCCAAAGCCTGTGGATATTTCTTTACAACATGATTTGCCTGAGTTTATTCAAACGCGCGGT
>NVVL01000008.1 GCA_002402195.1 Rickettsiales bacterium
AATAAAATATCTAATTTATCTCATATATGATGTTTTAGTAAGACACTTATCTTGTAGATAAAGTTCAAATAAAATAATATATTTAGATTTCATTGTCGACAGTCTCTGGTATGATCCACATACATTCTTTGAAATTTAAATAAGAATATTTGAATATATCTGTTAGGAAGACACTTGGCTTGTTAACCATTCCTTTATTTATATATTCGAATGTCAATTCAAGTGTACGTTCTATTTGTCTTGTAGATAGGTTTGTGTAATCTATTCTTAAAATGTTATACCCATATTCGAGGGCAACGTGAGTCTTCCTTTCATCTATTCTTTGCCTTTCTTTGAGCGGTACATTGTCAAAGAAAGCTATATCTTCGAAGTGTTGTACCCCATCATATTCAATTAATAATTTGTAAATTGGAACGTAAAAGTCATACCTTCTCCTGCTCATTTCTAATATCCCAAGGTATTTGCAAGTTGCTTCCCTTACATATTCTATGTTCATCTTCTCTAAAAACACCCTACACTTCCTTTCTCCTTTTGATTCATTACAAATAGGACACCAACACCCACTCTTGACATCACTAGGTGGCATCATAAACTCATGACCGTTCTCACATTGTATAGTTACTTTCTCTTTGCCCTTAACATAATCACTTAGTAAGGTTCCTCCTCTTTCTAGTATTACAGTCTTAAGTTTCTCCTCAGCTTGAATAGGACAATGGCCTGAACACTTAGGACACCAACACCCACTCTTGACACTATTAGGTGTCATGTCAAACTTATGATTGTTCTCACATTGTATAGTTACTTTTTCATTGTCCTTAACATAATTACTTAGTAAGGTTCCTCCTCTTTCCAATATCACAGTCTTAAGTCTTTCCTCAGCTTGAATAGGACATTTGCCTGAACATTTAGGACACCAACGCCCACTCTTGACACTGCTAGGAGTTATCCTAAACTCATGACCATTCTCACATTGTATGGTTACTTTCTCGAGGCTCTTAACATAATTACTTAGTACGGTTCCTCCTCTTTCTAGTATTACAGCTTTGAGTCTTTCCTCAGCTTGAATAGGACAACAACCCGAACACTTAGGACACCAATGCCCACTCTTGACACTATTAGGAATCATCTCAAACTCATGGCCATTTTCACATTGTATAGTTACTTTCTCGTTGTCCTTAACATAATCACTTAGTAAGATTCCTCCTCTTTCTAGTATTACAGCTTTGAGTCTTTCCTCAGCCTGAATAGGACATTGACCTGAACATTTAGGACACCACTGTTTACTCTTGACACTGCTAGGAGTCATCTTAAACTGATGATCGTTCTCACATTGTATGGTTACTTTCTCGAGGCTCTTAACATAATTACTTAGTAAGGTTCCTCCTCTTTCCAATATCACAGTCTTAAGTCTTTCCTCAGCTTGAATAGGACAACAACCCGAACACTTAGGACACCAACGCCCTCTACGCCCTCTCTTGACATCACTAGGTGTCATCTCAAACTCATGATTGTTCTCACATTGTATAGTTACTTTCTCATCGCTCCTAACATAATCACTTAGTAAGGTTCCCCCTCGTCTCTCTACAACACCCATTAATACGTTGTGGTGTCCCAATTGCCTAGAATTCATTTTGATTGTTGTCCTAAAATACCAAGTATCAAATTTTAGAGATCCCTAATCAAATATACAACTAGAGTTGTATATTTGCTTTCTTTTGTTTCTAATATCATTGTTTTGGGTTTTGACACTCAGAACACCACCGCCCGCTCTTGACACCATAAGGGTGCATCTTAAACATGTGACCATTTTCACATTGTATATTTACATTTCTATGAATACCAACATGGTCACTTAGTAAGGTTCCTCCTCTTTCTAGTATCATAGCCTTGAATTTCTTCTCAGATTGAGTATAGCAATTGTCTGAGCATTTAGGACACCAATATCCACACTTAACACGATGTGGAGTCATCTTAAACTTGTGACCATTCTTACATTGTATAGTTACCATATCATGAATCCTAAAATAATCACTTAGTAAGGTTCCTCCTCTTTCCAATATCACAGCCTCGAGTTTCTCCTCATTTTGAGTGCGACTATCACCCAAACATCCATAACACCAACATCCACTCTCAACAGTACTAGGAGTCATCACAAACTTGTGGCCATTTTCACATTGTATAGTTAATTTTTTATGAATACTAACATAATTACTCAGTAAGATTCCTCCTCTTTCCAATATCACGGCTTTGAGCTTCTCCTCAGCTCGGGTAGCCGAACATTTAGGACACCAATACCCACTCTTAACATTACTGGGAGTCGCCTCAAACTTATGATTGTTCTCACATTGTATAGTTACTTTCTCTTTGTTCTTAACATAATCGCTTAGTAAGATTCCTCCTCTTTCTAGTATCACAGTTTTGAGTCTTTCCTCAGCTTGAATAGGACATTTACCCGAACACTTAGGACACCAATACCCTCTCTTGACACTGCTAGGTGTCATCTCAAACTCATGGCCTTTCTCACATTGTATAGTTACCATATCATTGTTTCTAATACAATCACTTAGTAATGTTCCTCCTCTTTCCAATATTACAGTCTTGAGTCTTTTCTCAGCCTGAATAGGACAATTATTTGGATACTCGCGACACCAACCCGAACATTTAGGACACCATTGCCCACACCTGACATTGTTAGGAGTCATCTCAATTTTATGACCATTCTCACATTGTATAGTTACTTTCTCTTTGTTCTTAACATAATCGCTTAGTAAGATTCCTCCTCTTTCTAGTATTACAGCTTTGAGTCTTTCCTCAGCCTGAATAGGACACCAACCCGAACACTTAGGACACCAACGCCCGCTCTTGACACTATTAGGAGTCATCCTAAACTCATGATTGTTCTCACATTGTATAGTTACCCTATCATAATTCCTAACATAATCACTTAGTAAAATTCCTCCTCTTTCCAATATCACGGCTTTGAGCTTCTCCTCAGCTCGGGTAGCCAAACATTTAGGACACCAATGCCCACTCTTAACATTACTGGGAGTCATCTCAAACTCATGACCATTTTTGCATAATATAGTTAACACATCGTTGGTCACAACATAATCACTTGAGGAGGCTCCTAGTCCCTCTGCGACATTCACCGACAAATTATGATACTTTGATTGAACAAATTCCATTTGACGTTTGCAACTTTTAAATAAAGTATCAAATTTTAGAGATATACAGATGTAGTATAAGTTACCTTGACATTTCTATTATATTTGCTATTTCACATTTTGGACATATGTAGTCGAAATCTCTCTGTGACATCTTAAACTTATGGCCATTTTTACATAAAACAGTAGAATGTCCATAATCACACGCACTACTCATTAAAAGTGTGCCTCCGTGCATTACAACATAATCCCTAATTGTGTTATGGTACATCATTTGAGACGAATTCATTTGATCAGTCAACTAAATAAACTGATAATCAAGTTTTAGAAATTGTCCAAGTTGTGTGACTGTAGTACTCTTGTACTAATTACTCGGAATGCCGAAACTTCTTAGCAATCTGCGTACTTCTTCAAAATTCATGGGAATTTCTCCCGTCTTATGTACTTTTATATTTTTCGTGACCTCAAAATAAATAGGACCAAAGCGTTCAAGGTACACAGCATTGTATTTTCTCTCACTATCTATACCTCTGTTGTATATATTGTTTAATGCATCCGTAGTGTTAGTGTTCAAGTAAACGTAAAGCTCTTCTATTTCATTGGGTACCTCAATCTCTTTGATTCCTTCAAACGTATCTACACATATTGCCCATTCGTTTGTGCTAATGTTCCCAGATCCGTATTGTAAGGTGGCACAGGCAATGTCACCATAAACAGATCTGTCCACTATTGCTATTCCCCCTTCGGATGCAAAGGACAAAGCATTTTCCCTAACATTTCGGTTATTTGTCAAGCACGATAATTCCAAGGCAAATGCGTAATTCTTAGGATTCGAAATAAATAAATTTAGTAATTTTGTGTTGATAGGTCTTGAGAACAACTTACACTGACTTTCCTCAGAAACTAAAAAGGCTTTGATTCTTTTACATAGAGAAGTTTTGCCCGAACCTACCATGCCATCAATGTACAAAACATATCCAGACATTTATTTTTATGGTATAAAAAAATAAATATCATTGTAACATAAAAAATAAATGTTTAACTTCTGTAGAATGTTTAGAGGAAATCATAAAAAATCTCTGTTGGTTGGTTTAAATTACGAAGGCACAGATTGTGAGCTTGGTGGTTGTGAAAACGATGTACTCAATATAAAGAGTATGTTAATTCTGGATTTTGGTTATAAGAATGGAGACATAAAGGTACTTATGGATAAAGATATAAAAATTTACAATCAGAAAACTACCGAGTGTAAGAAGGAAAATACAATAATAAGAGAACTAAAATATATGTTCAAGGGATGTAAAGCAGGCGATTCGTTTTACTTCCATTATTCGGGTCATGGGACATCTGTTCCCGATAACGACGGTGATGAGGAAGACGGTATGGATGAAGCCATCGTATTGGTGATAGAAAATAAAGATTATATAATTAGGGATGATGATATAAACGAGGTGCTAATGTCACTACCCAAAGGTGTCTCAGTAGTTTTAGTATTTGATTGTTGTATGTCCGGAACCATATGCGATTTACAATACCAATATGATTCTAACACAAAAACAACACATTTGGTTAATGATAAAGTAATCAAAGCTAATGTTGTGATGTTGTCCGGATGCAAAGATTCTCAGACTTCTTCCGATGTATACTTACCCTTAAGAGATGATTACTTTGGGGCTTTGACGACAGCATTTACAGAAATTGTGCGTTTGGATAAAGACATAAGCTGGGAATTCCTTGTAGAAATGTTAAGAAATTTATTATTGGAAAGAGGACATTCACAAATACCACAATTATCTTCTAGCAATGGTGAAACATTCAATAAAATTATGACTTAGGTATATGAAACGAAAGATAATTCAAAGTTTCCGTGAGTAAAAAGCATGTCGGAACAGCTAGATGACTTGATATTCACACTGAAAAAGAAAATACGAGTAAATCATAAAAGTCTGACCAAGGTGAAGAATACAACTATGTTACTAAATTCTTTAAAGGATTTAAGAGATATGGTCGGTCTGAGTGAACTTAAGGAATCTATATCTTTGCAAACTACAATGCTTATCGAATTAATGGGTAGTGATGATGAACTTGGTATGTTGAATGTTATACTATATGGTCCACCTGGAGTAGGCAAAACAAAAGTTGCAATTATTTTATCCAGAATTTGGCTATCACTTGGATATTTAGATGATAATGGGACCACAAAAGAAATGATAGATACCAGTGGCAAATACAGTCAAAAGTTAGACACAAAGTCTTTCGTAATACCTTTGCTGTTATTAGGGGGATATATCTGGGCAATGTGCAAGTATGCATATGGTATTGTTGGCTTGTTGATTCTACCAATAATATTTCTGTTGGTTTTATTAGCAATGGTGGGATATAGTTATAGTTCTTCATTCATAGGAGAAAACAAGATACTCGATGATCAAATTGTCATAGTGAGCAGGAGAGACTTTGTTGGTGATTACGTAGGACAAACAGCCGGCAAAACTAGGGCTTTATTGAATAAGAACTTAGGTAAGGTAATATTTATAGACGAAGCATATTCACTTATAAATGGACCGATGGATTCTTTTGGTAAGGAAGCGTTGACTACTTTAAATTTACACATGAGTATGCACCCTAGGAGATGTGTAGTAATTTTCGCAGGTTACGAAAAGGAATTGAAAAATGGGGTGTTAAAGGAACAACCAGGCTTAAGTAGGAGATGTATGTGGAATTTTAGATGTAAAGGTTACAATGGAGAAGAACTATCAGAAATTTTCTTTAGGCAAATGGATAAGGACGGGTGGATAGTAACAGATAAATACGATGTGATAGGTCTCATAGAAAATAACATCAAACTTTTTAGTTCTTATGGTGGTGATACCGAAAAGCTTGGTTTTTATTCGAAACTTGATGCATCAAGAAATAGTTTCCATTCAGATAAAAGTAGTAACAAGACACTAAATATTAACAACATTAAAATTGGGCTCAAATATTTGAGAAATAACAAAAATATGTAGTCCTTTGTAAGTCTGCACAAATCTACATAAAAATTCACTGGTTTAATCAACACACAAAATGTCCCCTCGTTTATTATTAAAACTATAAAAGTATGTCAAAGATTGTAGTGAGCGACCCCGAGAAAACTAGTGATGGTGTTTCTTATGAAATAAGACTTCCCCAATGTAGCACCAAACCTACAAGTGCGGTAAAACTTACAAGAAATTTAAGATTGTTACAATGCAAAATAGTTCCAATAAGGACATTGAAAGTTGTGAGACCGAAATATACAAATGAGTACAAATCTAGTCGCACGTCGTGGAGATTGTATAAGGTTTCTCTATCAGAAGGCAAAGGAAATGTTAATATCTCTGCAAAATTTCAAGAGGGTATAGAACCTACAGTAGTGAGGTTAAGAACTATGACAGCAACACCAAAAGCTTCCAGAATTGAAGAGGATGGGAATGAATACTCAAATGTCGACATCGAAACTTTAACACCTAAAAATAATTTCTTTGGTAATAGTGCAATAGTTCTCACCATAGAAACTCCTTTTACGTTTCCCAAAGGAAATGTAAGTTTGAAAAATAGGAAAACCTTTGGTGGGTTCGATAGTCATGGATACAAAGTCACCCCTCGCGGAAAGAATAATAGAACTACAAAGGTCCCCGTTGACATAGCTAGAGTCGAAAGGAGCATCGGAAATGCAAATGAAAATAATGACTTTTATAGCACGAAAGAAATAAGGGAAATAGCAGAGGATGCATCCATCAAGGTCGGTGCACAGGCCACAAAGGGTCATATCATCAAATTGATATTAGAAAATTTCAACACGCGAACATCATGAGCTCAAAAGTCACAAGAATAAAAGAACCTTCTAAAATGAGTCTTAGTGACAGAATAAAAAGATATGAAGTCGCAAAGATGGAATACGGATCTTATGATGAAAGAACGGGTAAAACGCTTCCAGTGAGATATGTAAGTAACTTTGAAGGAGTTTTTATGAGATTCGGTGACATTATATTGGGACAATACCGAAAGGGTTATAATTTAAAACATGCAATTGCTTTAGCTTTTGAGTATAATAAATACATGGACTTAAATGATGTATATATTCAATGTTACCTATCTTTCATCGAAGCCAAATTATCTTCATCCGATGCTCTGAAATATATAAACGAGTACTTGGTGGGCAGGAAAGAAGTGCAAATGACGAAAGAAGATATGGAACGTAAAATTGACATTTGGGATGATAGTAACTTAGACATTGATGGTTTCGTGTCAAGGGATTATTCAGCTTACACTGTTATCGGAACAATTATGGATAGTGTGAAGTTCGACACTTCAGATATAACATATACGGATGTATTCACTACATATAAAATAAATGGTAAAGTTTTATCGTATTATCCAACTTCTGCCAATGGGCCAAGGATATTCGATAATATGTATGTATCCGAGGAAATACCTTACATAAGATACAAATCAAATAAAGATCATCACAAAATTTATTCCATGGATATGGGTATTGATTTAGATAGACTAATAGGTAACAAAAATTTATCCACTGATAAAATATTTTTTATGTTGTTATTGGGTGGCCCAAAATCTAATAGCAATTCTTATGCTAAAGTTACAATTGATTTAGTCAGTTCAACATTGGAACTTAACATTTCAAAGTCTGGACTTCAGTCAGAGGAAATACTCAAAAGGTTGGAAAAATATTTAACTTGTAAATTAAGTAAATTAAGTTCAGGGAGAGCGAAAGGGGTTTTCTATATGTACGGTGATATAACATACATAAGAGAAATATTTTTGGACATCATAATGACAGACTTGGATGGTATATTGTTTATGAACGAGGTAAACATGTCATATCCCGATAGGGTGAGACTTAACATGTTTTACCGGGAACTTGATAAAAAGGAACCCATAGTCGTTGAAGACAACTACATAAGGAACTTATCTTCTGTTTCCTTTTCAATTACACAAATGGTTTCTATTGGGACTGATGATAAGGTAGAATCAGATGGATCGGTAAGTAGAAAATTAAAACCAGGACATAGATATATTAAGGTTGACATATCAATGGCAGCTACTCCCGAAATGGCAGAGGAATTTAAAGAACTAATGTCGTACGTCTTTGAATATTACAAATCCCAATACGAAACTCTATTCAAATTATATTCAAGTATTGTCCCAGATATTAACGAAGAGTATATATTGACTCGTAGGTTAGCAACAAGGATACAACGTCTAAAATCAATAGCACCTGAAATATTTATTAAAGGGTATGCCAGGATGTGTCAAGGAGGAAACAGACAGCCAGAATTATTAAACAAAACTGTGTTGCCTTACGTATATGATGTAGCCAGGAAAGCAATGAAACTTCATAATTCAAATCAGTATCCGGACCGCGAAGATGAAGATTTGGTAAGAACCTTCGATTACATATCACAAAGATACAATGGTCTTAAATTGGAAGAACTTGAAGACCCGGAGGTTGTTTTCTCTGAAAATGTGAACCGGAAAGTCAAGAGCGATAACATCAATAAATCAATAGGGTTATATACGGGTGGTAGGAAGTTGTCAAAATTTCCTAAAGAATCTATAAAAGGTAGGAAAAATTATAGATTCTTTTGTCCTGACGCAAAATACAAACATCCTACGATACTCAATAACACATTGGAAAATTCTGACGTTTATGATAAATTGCCATGTTGTGCTCTTAGTGACCAATCTCTAAAGACATCAAATAGTTTGTACAGGGAATACTACGAAGGCATCAAAGTTAAGAAGAGCAAAAAGAATAAGCCAAAAATATCATCACTCAAAACTTTGGATGTTGGTAGGTTCGGGAATCTGGTAAAGGAAATGCGTGACGTGCTCAAAAGTGTGTCAAATAAATATAATTATTTCAGGTATGGTGTGGTCAGGTCAAAGAACTCATTCGTCCATTCATTATTACCATTATATCTCAGTGATGACGATAACTATTCCGAAGCCTCCTTCACTGAAAAAGAAAAGATGGTTGTGGATTTTAGATTGGCCTTAGCCAAAAGTGTAAACCACAGTGTCTACAAACAGGAATTATATGATCGCAGTGGTAAAGAAATAAAGGATATGATAGAAGACACAAATTCTTACTTTGACCCAGATTTATTTTATAGAGGAATTGAGGAATTTTTGGGTTTGAACGTATATGTCTTTGAATATGACACACAGAAAAAAGAAGATGAAAGGTCTTTTCTTAGTTCCCCGAGATTTGCTAAGTATCATTCCAGATTATTTAGAGACAGAAAGTGCATAATTATACTTAAACATTGGGGTTCAATATCCGATAGGCGAGTTTTCCCTCAGTGTGAATTGGTAAATGGAAACAACAAAACTGGGAGTGTTTACGTTTTCGATAGGGAATTCAATAGAAACATGTATAAATTATTTTTGAATGTCAATTCAAATGTGATGTGGGGGGTAGAGAATGGACGTAAAGTTGTGAGAAAGAATTGGTACTCACGTGTCAATTATTTGGACATTGCCAAAGGAGCCATGGGACAAGTCATAGACATGTACGGTAAATGTAGGGCCATTATTATGAAAACTCGGGGAGGTAATATAACAATGGTTACCCCTCCAACACAACCACATGACTTAATTGAATATAAAAATATAGACTTGGGAAGTATCACTAGTGTAAGGGATGTATTTAGACAAAGACCCAATTCTGTTGACATCGATGGTGATAATATAGTAGGTTTATGGTATTCTTGTATGGACGTGCCCAATGCAATATATTTTCCTGTGGTGAGGACACAAATAACGAGTGAATATAGAGGATATGAAATTGGTCCGAGTTCGCCAATAAACATGAGAGTGGAAAACACAACACAAGGAACTGGAAATATGAATATCGAAAAGTTGGGTACTTCTATTGCAAGAGTAAACACAATTAGGAAAACCATCAAAATATTTTTACAGTTGGTGACTTGGATTTATCTCATTTATTTGAGGAATGGCAACACATTGGAAAATTTAATCAAACGTTTAGTTGTGTTGGACACAAAAAGAAGGCATATGGATAGTTATGATTTATACAATGGCGATAAATTGCCACTAACTTTACCTGACGTAGTGAGTATAAAATCAGCCTATGAGTACATCGATAATAACAGCCGCGGTTTTGTGGGGAAGGGTACTAATAAGTATACGTTTTTGATGTATTCCAAAAAGATGAGGGAATATGTAATATATTTCTTGAATTCGCAGATAAAGAAATCAATGGGATTGTTAGTGAACATACCAACGGAAATAATCGGAGTTTATGTTAGCAGTGAGGATTTCAAGAAACAAAAGAATTCAAGATTATTTACTAACAATTTTCAAATGAAGATGTGGTCACGGGCACAGTCAAGAAGAAAGTATAAGAAAATATATACAAAATTGGATTATGAAAAATATGATGGCACTGAGAAGGTAATTTACATGAATCATAACGGAGATATTTACACAATACAAAATATAAATGAGAACATGTTTGGGTCGAATATAGGCTCTGCCATGAGTGTTGCTAATACTTGGAAATTTAGAGGGATAAATACAGGACAAGCCACACCAATAACTAACTTAAAACATCCTCACGTTTTATATGAAATAAGCAAATCGGGAATACTCGAAATAGTGGAAGACAATTCCGAATCCTCGGATGTCCCTCTCGAACTGCTCAGATATTACCGTTACAATAATACAAAATCGTATGCTGCCATGTTATATATGTCTAGTGGATAATTTACTACTAAAACTATAAAAATAATACACAATACATTTATTTTGTTAATGAAACATGTTCAATGATAAAAAGAGTAACATAGTCAGCAAAAAATCTAGGAATGTTGAAGTAGAGGCAAGATTTAACGAATATTCTATGGGAAGGGGTGTATCAGTGCATACCTTTCAAAGAGTTTTGGATATTTTGGGTCCAAACTACGAGGAAACAAATACTATTGATTATATACAAAATATAAATGATGGTGTGGGTTCTTATGGTGGTATCAGGAAGACAACTCAAGACGGTAAAAAAGATGTGTGGATAACAAAGAGCGGAACTTCGGTGTTCAAACGAAATGACTATAACGTTAAATTGTCTATGTCCACCGAAATACCAACGACCGAGCCAGAAGAGTTCACACATAACATTTCCAGAGAAAAGAAAAGATTTTCCATAGATTTAGTACATTCGAAGGTAGATATGACTATAATCTACACAACAAATGATAAAGGTTCTAGGAGTGGTCCAGAGTACGAAATAGAATTAGAATTGTCTGACTTTGATAGATTTGATGAATTTGGTACATATTGTTTTTATGTATTGTCTCTAATACAGGACACCCCTTATGTATATACAAAGAAAGAATATAATGATGTTATATTGGGACTCAACAATTCATTGGGAAGTGGTATAACTAATGCTGGAAATAGGAAGAACATCATAGATAGCAGAATGTTAACGAAGCCCAGGAACTTGCACTTGTCAGATATGGTGTACGGGGGGTTAGTTGGAAACAATATAACAAGATATAACGTACTATACAAAGCCGACGGAAAAAGGAAACTTTTTGTAACGCATGGGAATTCTGTCTGGTTGCTTATGTACCCAAGTTTTGTAAGTAAAATAGGAAATTTTGATGGAACTGTTCCAAATATAGGTGGTTTCATCCTCGATGGTGAACTCATAGAAAGTGGAAACGACGATGACAATAGATTTCTAATTTTTGATGTTTTGTCTGTACCGGTCGAAGGTATCCCCTCAACCAAAATACAAATTTTGCCATTTAGTCATAGAATGCACAACATGGGAGAAAACATAGAAATGTTGAATAAATTAGATACATTGACCACATTGAGGATGAAGTACTTCAAGCAAATAACCGACGTAAGTTCCTTTTACAAAATAATGAACGAAATGGAAAGCGAAAGAGGAAATTTGGACTACGAAACCGATGGTTATGTCTTTGTGCCCGAAATAATACATAGAAGCGTAAGTAAATTTTCTAGTGTTAACCAATACCTTCCGACCAGGAAAACACATAACAGAAATTTAAAGAAAACTGCCGACTTGTGTAAGTACAAACCACCTAATATGATAACAATAGATTTCGCAGTTTATCGAAATTCTGATGGATTGATAGAGTTGAAAGTCATGGATGGGGATATCTCAACAATGTTCGAGCCCAAATATCCGTTGGCATTTGATGGGCTTACTATGGTGGATCATGACAATGAAATCACTGCCAATATTTCAGATGGAACAATTGTAGAGTATAAATGGGACACTCGCATGCTGGTGCCAGTTAGAATAAGGAGCGATAAGGTTAGGGCCAATTCTAAGGCTATTGCTTATGGAGACAATTGGAATATGATGATTATTCCTTTGAAACTTTCGACTATGTTAGGCAAAGATATAACCCTCATGAGCAAATATCACAATTCTATTAAGTCAAAAATATACAACAAAAGTAGTAAGTCCTTCAAGCTGATGCCTACATTGTTGGATATTGGATCTGGCAAAGGTGGTGACATTGGCAAATGGAATGGGAAGTTTGCTAAAGTAATAGCTGTAGAACCTAACAAGGAATATATTATCGAATTTTCTTCAAGGTGTCATTCTATAATGGGATTTGTTCCCCAAGTAATAGAAAACATTAGAGACATAAAAAAGATAGACTCCAGTAAAAGACTTATACTTATAAACGCAAAAGGCGAAAATCACGAACTGATAACAAAAGTAGTCAAAAAATATACTGGTGGTAAGGTCGATGTTATCTCATCCATGATGAGTTTGTCATTCTTTTGGGAAAATTCTAACATATTTACTAATTTGATGAAAACCATAAGAAACAACCTGAGTGATAGTGGTGAATTTATATTTACGACCATAGATGGCGATAAGATTTTAGAAACGTTCAAGCCTCCAATTAGAGTTCCCACTGATGAAATATCTAATATGCTAAAATTAAACGATGAAAATATAACTATGGAGTTCAACGGTAATTACATTAATGTAGATTACAAGGGGACAATAGTTAGTAAACAAAAAGAATGGCTCGTTCACTTGTCTGATCTAATGTTAGAACTCAAAAGATACAAAATAACTGATGTTTCTGACATGAACCACGAAAGGTTCGTAAGTCCCGGTGCAAACTCTATAATAAAATTATATACATCTGGTAAATTTGTTCCAATGAAAGCTACCAAGATAAACTTTAAAGGTAAGAAAATTGTTAAACGTGTAGTGAGAAAGAATGTAGGCGTTGGTATGGAATTCGTTCCCAAGAAGACCAACGAAAAGGCGGAAATCAAAACAAAAATAATCGAAACCTCAGAAATCCCTATTATTATATACAGAATAAAAGAGAAAGGCTCCGAGCTTTACCCAATGTTTACAACTTTGAACACGAAAACTGGAGTTGGTCATGGAATTGACTCCACCTCTGAAGTTGTACTCACAATCGATGGTACTGATGTAATTAAAGTTACGAGGATATCATCCAATAGAACGAATTCCTTTTTCGATTGTATACTGAAAATGGCCTACCATGAATATGCATCAAACTCTGATTACATTGGTAGGATGAATGCTTTGGATAACATCAAAAGGGATGTCATTAGTATTTTGGGTAGTCCATCCAAAGGAGGTACACAATACGATTTTGTATTAGACGGTATTTTACCTTTTTACGCTCAAAAGGAGAAGGAAGGTAATATCTATGTAGATAGATTGGGTAATATTATAAGCTATGATTTGGCAAAGATGCAAAAGGCAATGACAGAAAGTACTACATTATCGGATTTATATTACGAGACTGTGGCGGGATTTTTGTTGGTAGATTTGTATGTGTTGGATATGAATAAGGAAATAGACTTGTTGTATTTTCCTTATTCACAAGTAAAAGAAAAATCCGTCGTAATAATGAGCAATAGCGATGGACGATGTGAAGGTATAGGTATCAAAAATAAAAATAATCTGATACAATCTACGTTTAGCAAAGAGTCAGATTTCATACGAATGTTAAGAGAGACATCTGATTTCTAAAACACAAAAAGAATAAAATGTACAAGAAAATACAAGTGGACTTTCCCGATGTTGTCCAAAAGCAAAGAAATTGTAAAATTACCATGGACTCGAAGTTCAGTGTATAGATTAAAGACAATAGGAGACGGATCTTGTTTTTTCCACGCATTATCGTTATCATATTATTTGCCTTATATATCTAATATAAGCAATGGAACTAAATTTAATAGAAGACAATTTGTCAAAGATTTGAGACTTGATCTGTCCAATAGATTGGCATCAAAAGTTGACAAGTTTGATAAAAATAGTAAAACTTTTTATGAGTATCTTAGTAGAGGAAAATTACATGAAATGTCTTTAGTCTTGGATAAATACAAACTGTACAATATGCAAGAGGAGTTAAAATCCAATTCCCCGGTAGACAACACGTATAACGAGTTTATTTCAGAAATTTTAGACAAAGACATATACTTGATAGATATAGCTAAAATGGATGTATATATTACAGGTAATGATATGGATTTGTTGTATAAGGGTAGAGATTCTATAGTTATAGGAATAATAGGAAATCATTATGAGTTAATCGGAACTATGAATAACCTAGGTATCATGTCAACTTTGTTCTCAAGCGAAAATAAATTCATATCTGACATAAAGAATAGAATGAAAATTATCTTAGGTGTATAAGTCAAGGATCAAATACAATTCTATTCACTAAAAGTCCAAAGAAAAGTCCAAAGAAAAGTCTAAAGAAAAGTCTAAAGACGAACACTAATGTAAAATTACCATGTCAGGCGGTGATGAAAGCGAAAATCTGTCATTCTCTGTTACATTTTTTGATGGGTACAGTTTCAGAAATATGGTAGAATATATAAGATCAGGAAATAAGGTGGGATATTTTATTTTTAGTAAAACGTTAATAACATATATAGAACAAGACAATACAGGGATTGTGCTAAACAAAATAACGATAAAAACGGACGAGCTAGTTGAATATGTTTGTAATAGTGAAACTCCTATATATGTTGGATTAAATTTCGACGAACTTAGGTCTTTCACCAAACCCATAAAGAAAAAGGACTCAATAAAATTATATAAAATAAAAAATAAACCTACTGTTTACATTGAAGTATTGTCTGGTAGTAACTCTCATAGAACTGAAAACGTAGCATCAATCAGAATTTCAAATATAGAAAAGAATGTAGTATACACATTACCCGAATCCACAAATTCAAAGGCATCTTGTGTAATTTCATCAACAAATTTCTCTCTAATGTGTTCTGGTATGAGCACAATAAAAAGTGGGTTCGTTGAAATAACTAATTACTCAAAAGGCATGAAATTTAAAGCTTGCGTTGGAACTGGATTATCTGAGAGATTAACGACATTTGGGATAATCAATGAGGAGGATAGAGTTTCTGAATCAGATCTACAAATTAGTATGTTGACGATAAAATATTTAAGTAAGCTACCGACTCTATGTAATACAGGGACCATGAAATTATATACAAATTTGGTCGGATGTTTGCTCATCAGATCACATATAGGGACATTCGGTGAGATAGATGTTTACATCAAATTGAAAGAAAAGAAATAACACACCCTAAAGGTGTGAATGTAACTAAAATGGATACCGAAAGGAAGTTGACTAAGTACACCGTTTTTTGTGAAACCGAAAAATCATGGGTGAGTACAGGATATCTTGAGGAAGTCCCTACAGTGTGCCCAAACAACAATTTACATAAAATAGAAACCGTAACAATATTGGACACTGTAGATACGTCGTTGACAAAAGTAGTCGAAGATACAAGCGGAACTCAGGGATATTTCAAAATAAGTGGGTTTTCGTTTGATGTAGACGCAGGGGTAGGTGTGATTACAGATCATCATATTATTTTTAATTATCCAATCAAGGTGTATAACCTAATGGTATTACCAAAGTCAAATAATATTGGCGATTCTCTGAGTGTATCGATAAAAGACGTACATGTAGGGTTGCTTGTAGGTGACGCGGGAAAGGGCGTAATATCTGCCGATGTTTCTGTAGGTGATAGTGTAATTGGCGTTGATGATATCACTCTGGGGGTAGTTAAATTGGGATTTTTGGTCAAACTGGGCGATCCAACGAAGGAAAACTTGGGGGAATGTATATCTATAGACAAAGACAACAAAACAATAACAGTTTCTAATAACACAAGCGCTACCTATAGCACTGGCGACAAAATATTAATCACTATTGTCAAAATAAACAATGTAGAGATTTCCACCAATGATGTATTAGTATTTGGGGCTGGTAAGTTAGGAGGAATGTTGGTTCCAACCAAAACTACCATGACTGTGCAATATACGAATACTTCAACCGAAGCCAAGAGAGTGGTAGGATTCTTTGAACATGACTACTAAAACACCACTTTACCAAAATTCACTAATTTGAATGAGAAATATTTAAGAGTTCGGCGGTGGTGAAACCCAACTCAAAGGGATTGAGTCAAAAGAAAATTTAAATATTATTTCTGATCCTTCATTGACATAAGTTGAATACTTCAAAAGACGATATTGTTTTTCTGTGAGTTATTCAACCAAATGATATGATAGGTGCAATTATATAGAACAAAAGAAATGAAAAATTTCGATGAAATGGTTGCTACAACTATAACTGCAATTACTGTTATATCTTCTGATGTGAATATCGGAAATTTATTTCCTGTAATACCAATAAAACGGGATGTAAAATCAAAGGCAAAGGGTAAAAAGATAATAATAATCGGAACTGGTGATTATGGTGATATTGTGAGTTGCAGGCACGATGGAACGGAAAGAGGAATATCTAAAGATTCAGGATTTTTTAGGAATGCAATTTCTCTATATATTTCATGTGGTACCAAATATGTGAGTGTTAAATTGACATCGAAGAGTATACAAATGTGTGGTTTAAAGTCCACAGAAATGATGAAACAAATTTCGGAAATAGTTGTAAACTTGATAAACGGGGTGCAATCAAACATATCGGCAATAACTGATGATAAAGATATGGGTAAAAGAATATTGGATTGGTTCACTGAAAATGTATCAGTAGCCAATGGAAAATTGAGAATATGCAAATGTCCAAAATTCATTGAAAATTGTGCGTATGAGTTCCTCAAATCTTTAATGTCAGATTATGTGACGGTTGCTGACTACATCCTTCACGTAAAGTGGGTAACCACAATGGAGAATGTAGTCAATGAAAAGTTGCTAATAGTTTCAATGAAGACATCAATGGTCAACTACAACTACGGCTTAGGATTTAAAATAGATAGAATACGTGTAAGAGATCTACTGAGAGCAAACCCCCCATTCGGAGCTAGATATATAAATTCAATAGATCACTACGTGTCTGTTACTTACCCTTACGTGATCGAGGACGGAAAATCAGAAAACATTAGGAAGAAATCTAAAGAAAGAAACCACACCTTTCTCATATACGCCAGTGGAAATACTACCCAATCTGGGCCACATCCAGCTCTAGTTAAAGAAGCCTACAACTTATTCAAAAAAATAATAACAGAAAATGAAGAATCCATTATATGTGCAGGTGTGTGAGATAAGTGTCTTACTAAAACATCATATATAAACTAAATTAGATATATTATTTTATTTGAATTCTAACTGCAAGATAAGTGTCTTACTAAAACATCATATATAAACTAAATATTCACACAGACAAAGACATAAATTTTAAGATTATTGTAGCAAATGTTGTACATTTGTGTGAATAATAGAAGGAATCTATATTACCATGATTTTAGAAAATATTTAATGGGGATATCAAATGGGAAATTGTAAGTCGTACCCGGAACCCGACACTTCTAATATTTGCACGAAAGATAGTATTGGGAGTGGTGACACTACTGACCACACACTAAAACATTTCTGTGCACCAATTAACGGGGTTTTAGGGGGAGAAGACATAAGAAGGGAATATTGTGGTAGGATAGGTTCTGGTGAATGGGAATATCAAGGTGAAGGCGGGAGTTGTAATTATAACGACTGCAATAAATATCAGGATGTTGATTCTGGATGTTGCAGTGGATGTTGTGGTATATCAGGTAGAAAAGTTCTATGTAAGAGAAAAAGTTATCTTGGTGATCCTCTATCTTGTTGTCTCAAAGACTACGCATTCGATGAGAATGATTCCAAATGTTTTAATGAAGGAAAAACTTGCTTTCCGGAAAATAGGGACATTACATCGAGCCAATGTGACGAACTGGTGCAGGATTATTGTACTGGAGTAGATTTAGACGAAGACGATACATCTTGGATAGATAGGTGGGGTAATGGTTCAAAATGTATTTATAGCTTAAATAGAAATTTATTTGGATCTTCTGGTGTTAATGTAAATATCACATCTGGTGGATATATTTCTCCGGTATTTTTTAATTCTGTGTCTGGGTTCGAAAGTTCATCTAAATTAATAGACAAAACCTTTAAAAAATATGCATCTCAGGGATTTGAAGTGGGAACATTGCCTGGTCTCAGTGGTTACAATGAATTTCAAAACATATTATTTAAGATTTGTGAAAGTTCCCCTGGTATATGTCAAACAGGGTTGAATAACTTATGTGTAACTAAAACTACAGAAGATTTGACAAGAAATGTTGAACTGATACCTTGGTGTGGTTGTTACATGCCAAATGGTGAGTATCAAAAATACATTGACACTTTCCAAATCAATAAGGAGTGTACACCTATATGTGCTAGAACTGGAAACATTAAACTTGTCGATGGGGATGGAATAACTCCAGTTGAGTGTTCCAATGATATATGTGTAATAGACAACGTGTCCATAGAAATATCTAATTCTGAGGTAGGAGATATATCATTCAGCCAAATGTGTGGGGGGTGTAGCGGGTCAAATGTAAATCATAAAGAAGGGGAAAGGAATTTAGGGTCTGCCACTTGTTCATGTGTAATATCAGACTTAGATATCAATGCTTCTAATTCTAGCATAGGTGGAATAAACCTAAGCCAATATTGTGGAAAGAAAACTAAATGTTATTCCGATGACGTGGAAATAGATTGTGACACTAAGAAAGTAAAAAAACCAAATAAAATTATATACGGAATAGTAGTTTCGGTGATTGTTTTGGTAATCATCACAATATTAATATTAATTAGCATAATAAAATAAATGCATTTTGTGGGTACTAGTTATATCCAAACGTAAATAAAATCTTTATTCTTTCCAAATTTTAGAAGATACCCGTTGACCCAAATCCAGACTCACCCCTCTCAGTTTCAGTTGCCTCATCAACAGATATGGAGCTTGCGTAAGAAACAGGAGTAATTACCAACTGAGAAATTCGCATGTTAGGTTTAACAGTAAACGCAGTAGGTTTGTGATTGTGTATAACAACTCCTATGTAACCGCGATAATCTTCGTCTACAACGCCAGCCCCCACGTCCAACCATTCTTTGACACTAAGACCTGAACGTGGGGCTATGCGGATGTAGTGGTTCTTAGGAATGTAAGCCACTTTTACTCCTGTTTTAACCACTATGCGAGATTTAGGAGGAATTACTTGAATATCTTTGTTAGAGAAGATGTCTAACCCTGCTGAATATTTAGAACCTCGAACTGGCAATACAGCACCTTTGTCAAGAACAAAGTTAACAGATTCCATTTTTGCGACTGTCTCATATGGAAACAATTCAATTCCCATGTAAGAACAGAACAATTTATATATGAGTGATATGATGAATTACAACAAGATGGAAGGTAAAAGTGTAAAGGAGAGGAAAATTGTAACAAGAGAATTTTGACTTATTTACAAAATGTTAGTGGACAATATGCTACAAATTATATTTATTTAAAATTCTTCGATCATATTATTGTTTTCCAATTATAAATGATTTTACAAAGAAATGAACGACAGACAAATAAAATATTACATGTTGCTCAACAAGATAATTGAAGCAAAGGGTGGATTGCTGTTTGACGATTATGTCGAAGTCGGAGGAAATATAAAAGTTAGGTGTCACCTTGGTCATGTCTTTAAGACATCAACACATTGGGTTAGTACGGGGAATTGGTGTCCTCACTGTGAAGTTAGTGATATGGAGTGGAAGACATTATATATTATCAAAATAAAAGGTGGATTTTTGATCAATAAATATGGAGACAACAATTTAATGCTGTATATCAGATGCTCTAATAACCACAGCTTTGATATTAGTGTTGATGGAGTTAATAGTGGGTTTTGGTGTACAATTTGTGCTCATAATCTTTACATGAGTGATAATGTTATTTCTAGAGTCAGAGCAGAAATATGCAGAAGAAATGGAATATTTTTACATCTCGATAACATGAACAGATCTGATGTATTTGTTATTTGTGAGGAGGGACATAAATTCAAAATAAATATGGAAAGGTTAGAGATGGGGTCCTGGTGCAACGTCCCACATAAAAGTAAAAATATTACAAAAGTTAACCCAAATTGTAGACATGCGACAACTAAAAGGTATTTATGGAGACCCCAACATCCACAAAAAGATATTACCTTATGAATGTGACTATTAATTGATGATATATTCCTGATGACTTAGAATTCATTGACCTCTAAAACTATATTTATGTTTGGGAATTTGAGTTTAGGAACATACATATTTAATCAAAGGACTCTGAAGTTCCACAGCAAAAAGAACATGTCATTGGGTAAAGTGATAGGTAGTGGTGCTTATGGAATAGTCAGTGAAATAAAAATAAATGGAAAAATGTATGCCGTTAAGAGAAATACAGTGTCAGTTTATTCTGATGGTATTAGTTGTATTAGGGAATATGATATGTTACTCCGTATAGGAGATCACCCTAATATCAATAAAATGGTTTATCACACGACATCGAAAATATCTGATGAGGGTTTAGGAGAAGAACTAAGGGAAGGAAATATACATTTTATATTTGATAAATGTCAATATGATATACTTGAAGACGACTCTTTAATCGACAATGAAGACGAAATACGTAAAGTAATTAAATCTATGTTGTCAGCACTGAAGTATTTACATGATAATGGTATAGTACACAGAGATATTAAACCTTCAAATATTTTAAAGTCTTATACGGGAGAATACGAACTATGTGACTTCGGAATGTCACTTTATCTAACAAAACAAACAGAAATGTCTAACTCAGTGACAACAATCTTGTACAGGGCACCAGAAATGTTTTTATCGCAAAAAAGATATTCCTTTAATTCTGACATTTGGTCTGTAGGTTGTCTCATGTACGAATTGCTAACTGGTGAGCGTCTCATAAAAAGAATACCAAATGGGGTGAAAGATTTTGCACAGGTAGTTTGTAAAATTATACCAAACGCTTTTAATTACTTGAAGGGATTTGTAGATATTGAAATGTATGATTCTGAAACGTTCGAGTGCAAATTAAATAACTATGATAAAGAAACTGTAGATTTGTTAACTAAAATGTTGGAAGTTGACCCAAGCAAAAGGATTGATGCGTCCGAGGCCCTAAATCATAAATATTTTGATGAAAAGGATGAACTCATAGATATCGCATTTTGTTCAAATAAAATAGAACAAAATATAGAAATATCACATAAATACGTCGGAATATCGAAAACAATCAAATTGATGGTGAAGAACAAAACTTACAAACCTCATTCAAATATTAGATCTGTGTTCCATTGCCTAGATATATACCAAAGATATATGCATTGGAGAAAGTTAAATGGTAAATCCTTGAAGGGTGTATCGCTTTTGTGTTTGTACACTTGTATGTATATTTCGTTTAAGTATTTCTCACCAATAGAATTCCAATACACTATATCTGATATTTTTATTGTACCTAAAACAATGTGTGAAAATGACATTATAGATATTGAATCTGAAATAGTCACCAAAGCGTTAACCGGAAAGTTGTATAATAAAACTCCACTAGAATGTGTTAATGATGTCAAATCACACGAAGATACAATTCTCACTGAAGATGAACAGATATTATTGTTTAATTTATTTGTGGACAACGTAGGCGAGATGTCATCCATGGAAATTGCTGAAAAGTTTTTAGATGTACTTTGATAAATTTAGTTACTTTGGTTACTTTTAAAATCAAATGCTCAAACTACTTTTGGTCGGTGATCCACACTTTAAGAAAACCAACTTGGACGATATGGACATTCTATCGTTCGATGTGATAAAATATATAGAAGAATATAAGCCTGATGCCGTGGTGATAATGGGGGATTTACTCCATACACATGAATCTATAAATTCAATAGTATTATGTAAATGTATAGAATTTCTTAAGCAAATTGCACTCAACGTAAAACTTTACGTAATAATTGGAAATCATGACAGGATAAATAACTCAGACTTCATGAGTGACATCCATCCTTTCACTGCGGTAGATATGTGGGAAAATGCCAAAGTGATAAGTAAGACAGAGAAGGTCACATTGGTAGTCAGAGATAAAGAATATAAAATATTAATGGTTCCGTACGTATATCCGGGTAGATTTGCTGAAGCAATTAATACTGTTGACAATCCACTTGACGTTACTTGTGTTCTATGCCATCAGGAGTTTTTTGGGTGTAAAATGGGAGGTATAATTTCTGCTGTGGGAGATAAATGGAATTCTAACAATCCATTGGTAATTTCAGGACATATACATGATTATCAGAGACTTGGTGGTAATATTATTTATGTTGGGTCGCCGATACAACATAGTTTCGGAAGTAGTAATTGTGGTAAAATCAGTTTATTTGAATTTTCTGACAAAGTTAAAGAGACAAGGTTAGATATAAATGTTAAGAAAAGAAAAACAATATACGTAGATTGTGTGGGTATGAAATCGCTCAAGAACATTACAAACTCTAAATACCATATTAGAATTGTAATCAAAGATACAAAGGCAAATATAGATTCAATGATGAGAACAACAAAATTACCAAACGTAAAAATTACCGTTAAGGTCGTGGATGAGGTTTTTTTGAGTGCAAATGGAGGAAATTTTGAAGAAATTTTGATCAAAGAAATGGGAGATAATTTGCCAGAGATATCATGGTATAACTATTTGTCGAAAGGAAATTAATTTTTGAAGCCATTAGTTTTTTAAAACAAGATATAAATGGAGGGCATATCGCCAAAAGATTTAATATTGCCACCGCCATACGCGTTGTCCCCTAGCTCATTAGCAAAGGAACAATTTGAAAAAGTTATAAACGAGAAACTTAGGTCTTCGGTGCCTGGTGATATGGCTGTGACCACTGACTTTGAAAAAGTTAGAAACGAGAGACACAGAGATTTAATGTCATCAGTGGTGTACGAGGGATTTGCCCAAGATTCCATAGAAAGTTATAACAATTGGATAGGTGGGTCATTATCGAAGCAGATAACCAATAGATCTATTTTATTACCAAATGGTGACTACATTAGATTTAAAGATGTATCAATTTATCCACCTACTATGACAATAAAAACTGTGGGCCCTGATGGTCAAGAAACATCAAGTGAGAAAATAATGTACCCTTCGACTGCCAGGGAAATGTCAAAGACGTATTCCCTATCAGTGTATGCGAGACTTGAGCAAATAGATTCGCATGGTAACGTAGTGGGAATACTACATAAAGACCAAGATAAATTAATCCCCTTATGTAGTATTCCTTTAATGTTAGGAAGTAGATACTGTTCTCTTTACGGAATGTCAGATGATCAAAAATTGAGAGTTTTTGAATGTCCGCATGATCCACTGGGGTATTTCATTATAAACGGAGGAGAAAAACTTTTATTATTGCGGGACCAATTGAGAGTAGCAAAACCACTAGTATACATAGACACAAATAGAAATAAAATAGTTATATGCAGAATAACATCTTGGACATTGTCAGGTACCACTGTAGTAGACATACACAAAAATAAATCTAAACATTTATATGAAATAAATTTATACTTCTTAGGGAACAAGAGGGGGGTCACTGGTACAATATGTGTTATGCAAATTATGAGAATATTATGGGAAATGAGTGGCGGTAGTAACCCGGATGCCTTTTCCTTTATTGAAGATGTTGTCAAATTCACGAAGAGTAAGTGGAGAGATACAATTAGAAGAGAATTGTACGTTTCAGCGGTTTACACAAATAGTCAGCCTGATGATATTGCCACCGTTATGAAATCTAAAGGAAAGCGAGTTTATACTCAAGAAAATCTTAAAGAATTCAATGAAATTGTAAACAGTGATATCATGAAGGGGAGGAAGTTAAAACACGCCCAAACATCACTCAAAGAAAGAGAAGAACAATTCGAGGACACAAAAAGAGGGATATATAATGATCTTTTTGTACACATAGATGAATATGTAGAATCTGATGAATATTCAACATTTGACGAGCTCAACGCAATCAAAATAAGGAGGGGATCTCTTAAGAAATATTACCTTTTATGTTGTATGGTAGCCAGGTTAGCTGAGTACAAAGTATGCCTAAGACCTCTTGATGATAGAGATGATTGGGAAAACAAACAAATAACTTTACCAGGTAAGACATTAGAGAAGAGGTTTTGGTTAGTTTGGAGGAAATCCATTTTGGCCAAAATGAGGAAAAGGGCCAAAGACATGCACGTTGATGTAAATAATATCAAGCGAGTAATAAAACATGGAAATGTAACTAACAAGTTAATCAAATCTTTCACTGCTAACGAATGGACTCATACAAAAGGTAATGATTATGGTAAGGAGAGTGTTTCTGTTGAACTTGATAGAACTTCCCACATGTCTGTTCATTCTCAACACGGTAAAATCAATACACCAACCAATAGAAGAGCTAAACAAAAAGCAATTAGACAAATAATAGAAAGTCAGATTGGGTTTGTAGGTTTAGCTGAAACTCCAGAAGGTCAACAATGTGGGTTAGTGAAACAAAAAGCAATTACGTGTATGGTGAGTCAAGACAGGAACCCTGAAATAGTTAGAAACTTTTTAGTCACTAAACAGTTATTATCCAATGTATATGACGTTACCAATGAAAATATGGGACCTTGTATGCATGACGGAAATTTCATTGGTTGGTGTAATGTAGGCGAAACTAGGAAGGAACTTCTAGAAGCCAAGAGAAATGGAACTCTTAAGCACGACACATCTATTACTATAGATGGTGTGGTACTTTATGTTTATAGTAATGCTGGTAGACCTACTAGGCCGTTGTTGGTGGTTGGGAAGAATGGTAAGACTGTCATAGAGAATAAGAATAAATGGGGAGAATCTTTTAGAGAGTTAACGAGAAATGGTTCAATAGAATATGTGGATCCATCTGAACAAAATAAATTTATATTAGCAGATACACTTGGTACGTTGGTGTCAAAGAGTGAACGCGATAGCACATTAGCAAATTTACAAAGAGACCTTGAAAAGATAAGATCAGGCAATCCTTTATATAGAAACGTAAAGAAAATAGATTTCAACGACAATCCCTATGAAGAAAAAGTCAATCTCACTGAACTTAGGATATTAAAGGAAATTAATATCATAAAGGAATATGAAATTAGGTCATCTAACTTGAAATTTGATTATTGTGAATTGGATCCAAATGCTTTACTTGGAGTAAATGCATCCCTAATTCCCTTACCAAATCACGATCCAGCTGCTCGTAATTCTTACCAATGTCACATGGGTAAACAATCTTTAGGAATATTTCATAGTAACCAAGATATGAGGTTTGATACAAGCTCTAGGGCCCTCATATCACCAAGAGGGGGATTATTTAATACACAATCACATAATTGGGTCGGTTTAGATGATATGCCTTCTGGTGATATGGTGATATGCGCGATAATGACTCAAAATGGTGAGAATCAAGAAGATGGTATATCTTTCTCTAAAGCAGCAATAGAAGCCGGATTGTTTAGGTATACTATAAACAAAAAGCATGAGTCTGTTCTTAAGAGTGATACATCAAAGGGCATAACCGAAGTTTTTGGTGTCCCTGTAAAGAGAGACGGACATCCAGAAGGTGCTTATGATTTCCTTGACGAGAATGGCATAGCTAAGGTAGGTTCGATGCTCAAGAGGGGACATTGCATAATAGGAAAAACTAGGATCAGACAAATGCCAGACGGAACTGTTATGGAGAAAGATGCATCTGTTTATGTAGAAAGAGGATCAGAAGGCATAGTAGATATGGTAATTTCACCTACACCACTATACGGAGGAGGAAAAGTAATTAAAGTAAACATAAGGTCTACGAGAGTTCCAATAGTGGGTGATAAATTCGCTTCAAGGCATGCACAGAAGGGTGTCATTTCATCTATGGTTAACAAAGAAGATTTACCATTTACCAGTGATGGAATAACTCCGGACGTCATAATAAACCCACATGCAATACCTGGTAGAATGACAATAGGTAAGATAATAGAAATAATAACTTCTAAGGTAACAGCGACAACTGGAGAGAAATTCGATGCAACCGCTTTTAGAAATTTTGATGCTGATGAAATAGCCAATGAGCTCAGAAAGAATGGTTACAGTGGAAGTGGCAAAGAAATTATGTACAATGGTATAACAGGAGAACCATTTGAAGTTATGATATTTATAGGGCCTTGTCTTTACCAGTCACTTAAACATTTTGTTGCAGATAAAATATCAGCAAGGGGTAAGGGTCCATTAGATAAATCTACTAGACAGCCAATAGGTGGAAGAAGTAGAGGTGGTGGATGTCGAGTAGGTGAAATGGAAAGAGATGCCTTTATAGCACATGGAGCTGCCAATTCTTTACATGAGAGAATATCAATCTCTTCTGATCTATTTACTGGTGTCTTTTGTAAATATTGTGGATCGTTTGCTACATCAAGAGTGCCACTTGACATGTATGGTGAATCTGGTTCTACGTCGAAGAGTGTGAATATATGTCCCAGATGTAGTCAGTCTGATGGTATAGTTGCATGTAATATAAGTTCGGGATTTTATCTCTTGGCTAGAACATTAAGCGCAGCGGCACTAGATATAGTCTTTGACCTGAGACCTGAAACATATTCTGAGGAAATTAGTAGAGTGCGTAATATTGGAATTCTCAAATAAAATAATACAAATTGCTTTTAAAAGCCCATATCCAAATAACATTTCCTACATTTGATAATTTTCCTCACATATCCCGCATTACAGCCTTTAAATTGTATGTATGACATGTCTTCGACTACTTTATTTTTACACGAACAGCAAGTGACTTTATCTACCAAATCAAAGAAACTGGGTATATTATCTTGAGAAGTAATTGCATTGTGACACATGGTGTATAAGCTAACTACTTTGGGTACGATCAACTCATTATACCCACTTAAATCTTCTAATGGGTTACATAAACAAATCACATACTTCACACTACTAGGTATAATTAACTTAGTTATTTTATTTCTGTAACAATGTAATGTTGTAACGCTGTTGGGCACAATTAACTCAGTCAAGAGATTATTGGAACAACTCAAAGAAGTTACATTATTAGTTGCAATTAACTTAGTCAGGAGGTTCCTATAACAACTCAAAGTAATAACACTATCAGGTACAATTAGTTCAGTGAGCCGATTGCAAGAACAGTCAACATACACAATTCCTTCATTTAAAATTAAAGTTTCTAAGCCAATATCACTACAAATTAGCTTCTTTATTCCTTTTGGGACAACTAAAGTTTTGGTTGTCTCTGTAACTACTAAAATCTCTTCTTTACTGAAATTCATTTAATTTGTTAAAACTGTGTTCTTTGGAAGTATTTAGATTAGTAAATCCCCAATTAAAATATATTTCTTATTTAATTTCTTAAATTGTTTCCAATTATAAAGTTGGGATCGTTTGCTCAGGGTGTCTTTATATCTTGAGGCTTTTAAAAGCATTTTTTACATTTTATTGTTTTTCTAATATATCCCTCACGATTTCCTTCGCAAAGGGTATATGCTGAATCTTTAACCACTTTATCGCCACATCCATCACAAGTTACCTTATAAACTTTACTAAAACATCTAGGTATATTATTTTCATTGACCATTACATGACACATATCGTATAAGCTAACTACTTTAGGCTTAATCAACTTGTTATATTTGCTTAAATCTTCTAATAAGTTGCCAAAACAATCAAGAAAAGTTACACTACCAGGTACAATTAGTTCAATTAGTTCATTATAAGAACAATCTAAATTGACCACAGCATTGGGTAGGATTAACTTAGCAAGTTGATTATTATGACAAATCAAATAAGTCACACTGTTAGGTACAGTTAACTTAGTGAGTTTGTTGCAAGAGCAATCTAAACTAGTTACACAATCAGGTAGGATCAACTTAGCTAGTCGGTTACAAGAACAATCTAAATTAGTTACACTATTAGGTACAATTAGCTCAGTGAGTTGATTACCATAACAATCTAAACTAGTTACACGATCAGGTACAATTAGAATAGTGAGTTGATTATAATAACACTTTAAATGAATTACACTATCAGGTACGATTAGATCAGTGAGTCGATTGCAAGAACAGTCTAAATAAGTTACACCGTCAGGCACAATTAGCACGGTGAGTTTATTATTGCAACACTTTAAATAAGTTACACTATTAGGTACAGTTAGCACAGTAAGCTTATTATGTGAACAGTCAACATACACAACTTCTTCATTTAAAATTAAAGTTTCTAAGCCAATATCACTACAAACTAGTTTCTTTATTCCTTTTGGAACAATTAAAGTTTTGGTTGTCTTTGTAACTACTAATGTCTCTTCTTTACTAAAATTCATTTAATTTACTAAAAATTTAAACAGTTAGTCATAAAATATTATTTTAACTATGTTCTTGGGGGGGTGTATTTAGATTAGTAAATCCCCAATTAAAATATATTTCTTATTTAATTTTTGGAATTGTTTACATGGAATAAAGCAATGTGATATGTTACTTAACGTCAAAGTTTATATTTTTTATAAAGTTGGGGTCGTTTCTCAGGGTGTTTTTATATCTTGAGACTTTTAAAAACATTTCTTACATTTTATTGTTTTTATTATGTATCCTCCTACATATCCCTTACAACTTATGTATGCTGAATCGTTAATTACTTTATTTTTGCATTCATCACAAGTTACCTTATAAACTTTACTAAAACATCTAGGTATATTCTTTTCATTGACTATTTCACAACACATGGCGTATAAGCTAACTACTTTAGGTTTGATTAACTCATTATATTTGCTCAAATCTTCTAATAAGTTACTAGAACAATCTAAATCCACCAAGTTTACACTCACAGTTAACACAGTGAGTTTATTACCATGACAATCTAAAAAAGTTGTACTATTAGGTACAATTAACTTAGTGAGATGATTTCTGTAGCAATTCAAATAAATTACACTATTAGGTACAATTAACTTAGTGAGTTCATTATAAGAACAATTTAAAAAAGTTACACTATCGGGTACAATTAACTTAGTGAGTTTATTACCATGGCAATTCAAATGAGTAACACTATTATGCACAATTAACACGGTAAGTCCATTGCCATAACAATCTAAATGGGTTACACAAATAGGTACAGTTAACCTAGTGAGTTCATTATAATAACAATCTAAATGAGTTACACCATCAGGTACAATTAGTTCCGTGAGTTTATTACCAGAACAATCTAAATGGGACACACCATTAGGTACGATTAGTTCCGTGAGTTTATTGCCAGAACAATCTAAATAAGTTACACTATCAGGTACGATTAACTTAGTGAGTTTATTACCATGGCAATCTAAACGAGTAACACTGTTGGGTATAATTAGCACAGTGAGTCTATTACCATAACAATCTAAACGAGTAACACTGTTGGGTATAATTAGTATAGTGAGTTCATTATAATAACAATCTAAATGAGTTACACCATCAGGTACAATTAGTTCCGTGAGTTTATTATAAGAACAATCTAAACGAGTAACACTGTTGGGTATAATTAGCACAGTGAGTTTATTGCCAGAACAATTTAAATCAGTCGCACCATTGGGTACGATTAACTTAGTGAGTTTATTAACAGAGCAATTTAAATAAGTTACACCATTGGGTACGATTAGTTCAGTGAGTTCGTTATGAGAACAGCTAACATACTCAACTTCTTCATTTAAAATTAAAGTTTCCAGGCGAATTCTATTACAAACTAGTTTCTTTATTCCTTTTGGAACAATTAAAGTTTTTGTTATTGCCGTGACTACTAAAATCTCTTCTTTACTGAAATGCATTTAATTTGCTAAATTTTTAAGCAATGAAAAAATGGACTTTATGCCTATATTTGAGAATTCAGTTATAATTGGCAAGTAAACAATTCCAAAAATAAATAAAAATGTTACTTAACGTTAAAGTTTGGGTTGTTACTTAGGGGTTTTCCTGTATCTTGAGACTTTTAAAAGCATTTCTTACATTGAATAGTTTTTCTAATATATCCATCACGATGTCCTCTGTAACTCACATATACTAAATCTTTAATTACTTTATCCTCACATTCATCACAAGTTACCTTGTTAACTCCATCAAAACATTCAGGTACATTCTTTTCTTTGACTATTTCATGACACATTGCATATAAGCTAACTACTTTAGGTTTAATTACCTCACTGTATTTGCTCAAATCTTCAAATAAGTTATCGTGGCAATATAAACGAGCCACGCTATGGGGTATAGTTAGCTCGGTGAGCTTATTATCATGACAATATAAACGAGCCACATTGTTTGTGACTAACAGTTTAGTAATCTTATTATAAGAACAGTCGACATACTCAACTTCTTCATTTAAAATTAAAGTTTCTAAGCCAATTTCACTACAAACCACCTTCTTTATTCCTTTTGGAACAACTAAAGTTTTGGTTGCTTCTGTAACTACTAAAATCTCTTCTTTACTGAAATTCATTTAATTTACTAAAATTTTAAACAGTCAGTCATAAAATAACATTTTAATTATGTTCACTGGCTAGTGTTGATAAACAAGTATGGAATCCTAAATTAAAATACACCCCAAAAAAAAAGTGATCGTGGAATTTTAGAAATAATATCCTATACGATCACCAACTTTGTTATAATGAATGGAATATTTAATTTATTTGTTTGTTGTATCCCATTTTCACACCCACAATCAAACAACGTACAATCATCAGAAATTAATAGGTTACTTTCTGTGTATCCAAATTGTTCTCTACATTCTACATAATTTAAAATGGATTTATCCAAAATAATATTTCCAAGTTTTTCTGGTAAATTATCGATACTTTTATATTCCTTTATTAATTTTATGCTTTTGCATATACCTATACCTGGTATGTTAGAGTTATAGTCACAACCTGACATTATACAAATGTCTACAAATTGGTCAAAAGTTATGTCAAGATCTGTCAATATATCACTCAAGGATATACATTCAAGTCCTTTACGACTTATTGATTTTATCATTGTGTGTGCAGAGAATACCAATGAGTCAGAGTCGTTAGAAATTACTGCTGAACATATTCCTTCTCTACAAAGAGAAGAACACAATTTCTCGGCCTCGCCCTTTGCCTGGATTGTTGGTATTTTTACACTTTGCAATTTATCCATAATGATTTTCATTACATCTCTATCGGGATATATAGACCTAATAATGTATTTTTTATAATTTTCTATGGTCACGATATCAGTAAAATCTATGTTGCTTTTGGCTTCTTTAGCAAGCAATTCATATTTAACCCGTTCAGCTTTTCTTTTATCATTGGTTTTACGTTTGCATTCAGGAGGGACACCATCAAATATGAATATTGGTGTTATATTTTTGGCCATCATTGGCTTTACGTAAGTCATCATACTTTCAAAAGTCATATCAATTATTACACCAATATCTATGCAATCATCAAGGCAAATGATATCAATGTATTTCTTAACTGACGTTTTGAATTTTGCATAAATAACATTGTGTGCATCTATGGCAAAGTTAGTATCAGAAAAATGGTCAAATGTTTTGATGGTCTTAGAGTTGCTAGAGTACTTAAAAATAGAAGTAAAGTTCTTTATCCCCATAGTTAGTCAATATTTTTGTGTTAACATGTATAATCACAATAATTCAAAAAGTGGAAAATGTCAGGAAGTGAGATATGTCGATGGTGGAATAATGAAAACCAAGAGGGGACTTTGCAAGGGAAATATAAAGGGTGTAAAGGAAGTACCGATCAGAAAAGTAAAAACTTTAAACGATTGTGTACCATTTGTGAAGGACATTTGTGAAATTGTATTGGAAGAAGAACTTTTAGATATTTTCGTTAAACATGGGATAAGTGAAGAAGTGATAACATTATTGGCTCATGGCTTGGGTGAATATGCAACCGGGGAAAGATTATCCAAGTTGGAGCACATAAGTAAGATGTACGATATCCTAAAAACAAAAAATAAATATATATGTAATAATTGTAATGGCGGTTATACTTTTGAATATGAGGTACATTCTGATATAGATGATAATGTGGACAAACACGGATACCAATTGGATAGCCAGGAAGATTTACAATACATTAAATCTGATGTGGAAATGGACATTGTTATTCCTTACGAAATAAATACCAATGATGAGATAGTATCTTTTGATGTAAGTATAAATTTGTTTAAGTGTCCAATCTACATCAAAAGTGACGGACTTAACATCGGATATCCAAATGTTCAATCTGATGAAAAGAACAAATTTATTTTAGGATTTGATTCGGAAAAGTCAAGTGGAAATGTAACAGCTTATTTAGAGGATGATTTTTTAGTAATAACGTCTTTTGATGTTACCCTCGGCACATACAGTCCGGACAATATAACATTGACTTTTGACCCACAAGATAACATGACTTTAGATATTCCTTTGCAGGTTGATGCATAAAATCTCTGACCATCGAATGTATCGAATGTATCGAATGTATCGAATGTATCGAAGGCATGGGTGTTACATCAGATGTACCGTTGGCAAGTATTATCCTGTGGATCAGAATTCAATAGGTCAAGACATTTCCTGTTTTCTAAAACTTTGAGGGATTTGTTCGATATTTTGACACTGATTTTCGATTGAGAATCGCTGATGATTTTATTGTTTGTGTTTTTCGAATCCCCAGGATCTGTATAATATTCCTCACCCGAGTTGTCAATAATAGAGCTCATCAAATCTTCCATTTCAACTTCACAAACCTCACCTCTAGTTGCCTTAATAGCTGCATTCCAACCTATCATTATTAAATCAGTTCTAATTTCATGAGTAAACGATAATCCCGTTGTGTCAGTGGTTGGTGATATTAATTTAATATGTTTACATTTGTCACTACTTCCTTTGATTATTCTACTAGTTATTTCTCTTGATTGACAATGTATTAAATTTAATATAAATCCTGTGGTAGTTTCCTTTGGTTTTGGTTCTGCAATGTACATGCCTAATATTTTTGTCTTATTATTATCATATATGTCTACAGGATAAGGATTTCCGATACCACCGTCAACATATATATCTCCATTTATTTTTATTGTTTGGAATATAAAAGGAATGTTACATGATAACATAACTGCATCAACACACGAAATGTCTGGCATGTTATCCCTACTTATGAATTCTGTCCTTGACTTTGTCATATTATAAGTAACAATCGTGAGAATTTTGCCTGTTGTAATATACAGTTGCTCAAGTGTTGGTACCATTCCATATTGACTTTCTACCAATGTTTCTAACTTTGATACGACATCGTTACTATTTATTAACCCCATGTTCTCAACAATAGTATTTAAGTTGATATTAATAAATTTGGACACGTCAACGTTATAAGCTATCTTCATTATTTCAGTATAATCGTAATCACATATTCTTAACAGACATATTACGGCACCAATTGAACAACCAACATAAGTATCTATTTTATTTAACTTACCTATTTTTGACATATAAACCAATGCACCAATTTCCATGAATCCCTTCATACCTCCTGAACCTAAAACTAAAACAGTGGGTTCCCATTTATCCATACAGTGAACTATATAATTTAATACCACTTTCAACTTTTAGAGATATGATGGGACCATTCACAATACCATTGATTTGTTAATTTTATCAATGATACGTTCTATGCCGTCAGAATAAATTGTCCCACTTTCCACCTTAGAAATCACGCACTTGGAAATGTCCATCGCGGTCTCGGGACTTATATTGTTGGTGTTGTAAATATGGGAAGCCAAATCGATTCTAAGATTTTGGTGTTTATCTGTTTCTCCCAAATTCTTAGATATGAGATTCTGGGGTAATTCTTTTATTTTTGTGATAGGGGATTTTATGCCCCTTTTTGTAGTTTCTTGGACATCCACACTACTGTGTTTATTTTCACTACTGGACTCACCTAAACCAATGTATTTAATTTTCTCGTTGGAATGTGGGGTTTTGATAACGGGTGCCCATTTACGGTGTTCTTTCTCTTTTGTCTCAACTAATGTATCGTCTAATTCTAATTCGACGTATTCTACTTTCACATCTATATCTGTTCCCTCTAACATCTCTTCTTCTTCTGCTTCCAAACTTAAACGTCTTGAGCTTTCCGATTTAGTCGTGGTGGGATGATATTCTTGAAACTCTTCTTCGGAAACGTCTGAAGAGCTAAATGCATTGTCGTTTTCGTCAAATGTGCTAGTTTCATCAGAATCGTAATCGTATTCGTCTGATTTTACTTGATCTAATGCATCATGTTCTTCCATTTATACAAAATGGAAAATAAACTGGATATCATTTCTGTTGTATTAAGAATAGTTGTATTATTTAAAGTGATGGAGTCCTTACAAAAACCAGGAGTAATTTTGGCTGGGAGTGCTGTTCTAGTCACAGTAGCATCTACTGTTTATTTCGGAAGAGCTGTTGGGGTTTTAAATTCTTCGGTAAGAGATGTTGAAGCTCAAATGGAAGCATTCAACAAGGAATTGGAAAGTATCAAAGGTTTTACAATCCCCAAATCTATCATAGAAGAAGGATTTAGAAATTTCAAGAATGTACTATCAGAAATTAATTCTTCGGTTGAATTATTAAGCGAAAAGTTAGATAACAATATGCACTCAATATCCGAAATGCAAGACTACATGAGAGAAGATGGCAAAACTATAAAAGAGTTCGTAAAGTTACCCAGACAAACGAATAGAAGAGCGAGGTTCGAATATAGACCCGATAATAGGTACATGGAAAGAGGGGGAAGACCTGAATACAAGAGAAAATACAAAAATGTTGGTGCTGATGAGTATGATGTAGAAAATGCAATGGAACGGATAAGAAAATCTCAAGGAATTTAAAAAAAAAGATACTTCCGTTGGACTTTTAAAAGTCCCAATCAAAGCATTACCAAAAAGTCTAAAGATCTTTATATTCTATGGCTTTAATGTCATCTCCTCCTTCTTCTTCTTTCTCATCTTCTTCAGTATTAAGAGGATTGTCAGTCATCAAAGGTATACCCAACTCCGCCAAATTGTTTCCCAATTCTACCATCGCATCGCCGCTAACATTACCCAAAATATCGCTCATCAACTCAACTTCGCTTACCTTTGTAACCTTTGTAATGATTATACAAGATAGATAAAGCTGCAAGGAGAATTTACCTCCTCCCATGTACATAGAAACCACTTTTATCAGTGGGTGACCTTCCAACTTTATGTTTTCGAGGTTTTCCTTCTTTATATCTCTGCTGACAATTTTGCCGTTTTGTTCCACTGGTATCGCAAAAACTGACCACGATTTGACGGGTAAGTACAACGTAGGATCTACTTCCAATTTTTCGTACGTGTTGTCGTCCCTTGGCCTGTATATATGATCTTTGAAGTTACACTTATATATCTCATTCAAATTTATTTCTTCTTTCAAACTGAAGGCTCCCCTCTTCGTATTAGCCATACGTCCCACGGAAATATTAATACTCTCTAGTGCTTTAATGACATTGTACACTTTACCTGTCCTATCCAGTTTAATGGACATTTGGTATCCAAATTTACCCTTCTTAACGTAACAAGTCACCAAGGGTAATTCCAAATTTATTCCCTTAGTTGGAGTATTACCGTCGTACTTATATGATATAGGAATGGTAATGTAATCGCCATCTTCTTTTCCATCCTTACCCTTAAAGGTTTTCTTCTCGTGAGTCCCTATGACTACATTAGAAGAGTTAAAATTTTCCAAAGTTACTTTATTCTTGTGTTCCATTGTAAGTTAGTTTCATTGATACTAATTTATAAAATATAATCATTTTATTTTATAAATCCATATATACCCAACCCAACTCCTTACAAATGGCTTCCCACATTATTTGATGGTACCTAAATGTTTCACCGGTAGTAATAGTCTTAAAATCTTCATGATTACATTCATGTCCGCGGATTTGTAAGTGCCTAAATAATCTGTATTGGACATTGAGACATGACCTTCTATCTTCTCCTTTTATTGACATGAAAACTTCCTGAGAATCGTCGTAATCTTTCATTATGGTGTCTTCTAAATCAGAAACATCAGGTAAAATCCAATTCCAATAGATGTGACAAATTAAATTTATGTCTTCGTAATGTGAAGACAATCCTATACACTTGAGGGCATTAAACATCATAGTTCTACTAGTTTCCTTTTTTATTTTTGCTTTGCTCATCTTCTTTACATCATCACCTATCATTATATTAACAGATTTGAAATATTCATCCAAAACGGAAACGATATTACTTGGTAATATATCCACTTGTTTCCCCTGGTACCTATTAAAAGCTTTTTCGAAATTATCTTTGTCTTTGTAATTATTGTGATTCGACGGAGTAACATTATAACTGCACGTTTGTGTCTTTGTAACATACGGAATATTAGCATAACATACGTTACAAGTAAGAGTTCCGTCTTGTGGAATCAAATTATCCAAACAATTCTTACAACTTTTACATTTATTGGACACCTTGACATTCCTTACGACGTCAACAAAAATATATGGCTTGACTAAATCTAGGTACTTATATATTATGTTGTGTCTTACACCGAACATTGGGTCTATTTCTACCTCAGAATTGTCAAAATTTATGTGTTTTATGAAAGGACCGACAAGGTCATATTCATTCAATATACGTAAAGATTTTTTTAAATATTCTTCTTTTTTGAAATTTGAAAGTGTTGCCATTTCTTCCTCGATTGCAGATATCCTTTCTTTTACTTTGACGAATATTCCCATATTTGTTAAAGTCATTGCTTTTAGGTCCTCCAATTCCGACGTCAATTTATTTGTGGAAAAATTATCAAAGTGTGATAATACCTTTGTGTGTATGTACTTGATATTTATGTCATTAGTATAATTACCTATTACACTTCTACCTGAGATTATTACACTGTCTTCGCCATCTACACAACTCATGTTCCCATCAGTAAACAAAACAAGATTGCTTCCTGGTATTACTTTTGTGTCCTCCCCCGACTGTTGTTTTACTTTAAATAACCACGTATTATCAACGGCAGAATTCATTCTTCTTTCGCGTATTGAACTTTAATTTCTCAACATAACTTAAGATCTTAGATCGACAAGTCAAAGTAAAGAACATAGACAATTGTATATATTTTATATGAACTTTAACTACAAGATTGGTGTCTTACTAAAACATCATATATAAACTAAAATAGATG
>NVVL01000083.1 GCA_002402195.1 Rickettsiales bacterium
AACTAATTGGATATATTATTTTATCTGAACTTTATCTACAAGATAAGTGTCTTACTAAAACATCATATATAAACTAAATATATTAATTTTAGAATTTTAGACTTGAACAAATCCGTTAGAATTTGCAGCTTGTTTTATATCACGTCAACATAACTACTGTGGTGGGAGGGTACTAACGTAATCGTCAGGGATGTCTGAAATTCTGGTGGCAACAACTCTCATGTAGCTTGAGGCTATAAGTAGCTTCGTCATCCCAGTGCCAGAAGCTGGAGCTTTCGTAAATCTGAACACAAGTCCGTAAGTCCTCCCTTCTTTGAATACCATTAACCTTGTATTACTGCTTACAATCATGCGACCAAGAGTATTAGCTTTTGATATTACTTCTTGGTCAGCCAAACCTACGGGGTCCATGGAATTCACTGTAAAAATTACAGGTGTAGTTTGATTTACAATTTCATCTTCTCTCAGTCCAATTTCATAAACAAATCTGTTGTCATTCCCCACACTAACTTCATCCCTATTGTATACCAAAGCCGAAATTGTTGTTAATGATACGTTATACAATCCTTCCTTTCCACTCCTAAGGCTAAGTTTGTCTGTACCAGAAACAACAATTTCATCAAATACTCTTTCTGTGACATTGGAAGGCATACCTTCAATTATTTTACAACTTGAATGTGCACTTTGCCATTCTCCTATGGTTAGGACTAAGTTTGGTAAAGAGAAAATAGCACCTGGTGATGTATACAATGTTGGTGGGTCAATTTCTCCAGTTAAAATCCATTCGCCCGCACAAGTGTTCGATGAGTCCTGAGTTCCGGGTAAACCTTGTATTCCTTGAGGTCCAATTTGTCCTTGTATTCCTTGTGGGCCTAATGGACCTTGTATTCCCTGTGGACCAGTTGGCCCGGGGATTCCCTGCTCTCCTGTACAACCTTTGGGTCCCTGTATACAATCTACCACACAAGGGTCGTCATTGCATGGGTCGCAGTGGTCAGAGTAATGAGAACTACAACTATTGTGACTATGACTGTCATAATTATATTTGTCACAACAATCACAGTCATTACCACAACCACCTTGGTTGCTGTGTTCCTCATCACAGCCATTATCCGTGTGATATTTGTTACATCCACCACAATAATATGTATGTTTGTTATGTTTACTCATTTTATTCAAGTAAATATTATGTAATAATTTATTTTACACAAAATGGGTAATATTTTAAGTATTTTTCGAGTTTTAAAGTAAATGTCTAAGTGTTTTCTGAATAATAAGCAAATAAGGCAATTTTTCTAATAGTTTCCTTTGCAGTCTTTGTATTCTTAGAGTGATTGACGATATATTCCACTTTGTAATTTTCTCTAAAAACGGTGTCACGTGCATAATTCACTACGTCTGGAGACACATCAGCAAGAGCCAACTCTAAAATTGTACTCTTCTTGGGTTCAGTAGTTAAAGTCCTCACATAACCCATAATTATTTTATCAAACAGTGATGGATACAATGTAGAAAACTTTCTCTTCCTTTTTCTATTCCATTTATTCAATGCACCATTCTTTTTTTGCCAAATCCAAACGGGGTAACCTGCATTTTTACTGAATGATACACCTACCATTTTAACCCATGAAGAATTCTTTAAAAATTGTTCTATGTATAAGTTCATTGGGTTATTGATTTCTCTTCCTCTGATATCTGACATATGGATAATCAAATATCCACCTACCTTAATAGAATACCAAGCATTTGATATATACTGAAACAAAAACCCAACCATCCACGAACTGAAATCACTGTAAGTATCTATAGACTGTTCACCTGAAGAATAGATTTCCTTATCATAAAATGGCGGCGATGTAACAGCTATATCGAATTTCAGCTTACCTAGATCGTAATTTTCAAATGGTTCGTAAATCACCTTTTGTTTCTTTACATTACCAAAGTCCACTATCATAGCATCATGACCAGGCTTGAGCTTTTTGTTTGGATCAAATCCTAAATATGAATACCCAAGGACTAAGGAAATCATTAATTCGCTGCCCCACCCGGATGACATATTCAAAATGTTCAAATCTTTTGGGTACTTTCCCTTGTATAATATCCAAAAGATTCCCTTCAACCAAGTTGGTCTAAATAACCCAGGCCTCTTGACTTGATTATACAAAGCGTCTGAGAAATCTCTCAATGTGGGCATTTTTCCTCCTTTTTTATGATTTTTGACTATTTCTGTCATTACTTTTTTAACAATTGTCCTATCACTCCATGAGTCAAAAGAACTAATACTACCAGATGCAGAACTCTTTGACCTCTCAATTTCAGTATAATAGTCTAATATTATATTGTAATCATCGTAAGAGTTCTCAGGGTCTGATACTAAATCTCCACCTTTCCAATTGTGATATAAATTATTTTGGTTATTATGTCCCGAAATTTTGTATTGACTTTCCAAAATCGTGGGAGTAAATTTCCTGAGATTATTGAATTTCAATTTGGGGTCAATCGTGTTCTTGATGAACGGATAAGGCAATTTATCATTCATTGCCATTTCAACCAAAGCACCAATTTTAGCTTTGTCGCCATATTTACCAGTGAGTATATCTTTCAATCCCGGCCCTTCCATTTACTAATGGTGATTGTTTATTGGTTTTGTCATTTATATTTTTCTAATGTGGTGCCACATCTCCCTATTGGGTTTTGTATTGCTATTCGGAGGGGGGTGAATCCCAATGTTATCTTTTTCTTATTTATTTTTTGTGTTGGTGTTTGTAGTAGGAATGTGGAACAAAATATTTTGTTAGATTCATGAAAACTTATAGTAAGGATAATCCACATTACCATCTGACTGTTTACCGTTTAAAATATTATATAACCTGTAGTCTAAGATTTGGGAAGATTGTCCACTACTGGTGTTAAATTTTTCAAGTGTTATGATATCACCATCGGCGTTTAATGACAACAACTCATTGGCTGATACAAAATCTCTAAAATTACCTAGTTTTGGTCCATTTTCAAGTGTTGAAGTATATACTATCTGTTGAGATGTCATTTCACCATCTATATTAGTGGGTGGGATTAGAAGCCAAACATACCCACTATTTTGTTTGCATTCACCCAGTCCTATTTTTGTTCCAATAACAGGAATTTCATCCAAAGGGACTATACATTTCCCATTAAACCTGTCCAAAAATTTGGCATAAATACCATTATCATTCTCTTTTAATTCTTTATTGTTTGTTCTCTCTACAAGTATCAATTGACTTTCATCAAGCAATGAACATTTTGTGGATATTGCCGTTCCACTCAAATCGTAAATACAAGAGGAATTTGAGGGGTCTTTCGCGTCAAAGTTTAAAGATATCAATGATAAAGTTCCTTTGCATCTCTTTGCTTCACATGGGACATATAATATTTCCTTTTGTCCTTTTACAAAGACTTTACCTTCAGAGTCGACACAAGGATCGTTATCTTTACCAATGCACTCCCTGATTTGTTGCTTGGCCGCTATTTGTCCACTGTCGATGCATACGTCCTCTGAAATTAAAGTTGGAACTAACCGATTCAAAGTTTCAACATCAAGTGTAAATTTGCCATATTCATCATCACTGAGAGCACCAAATGTATAAGAATTGCATTCATTCCTTAATCCATTGGGTAAATCACTTAAAATTCCCCAACCAGTTCTTTCATTTTCTATCAAGGTTACATTATCACTGACATCGGTATCTGTTTTTTTAGAGATATTTCCAAATAGTATTATCAAGAGTGAAATAGCAATTACAGATAGGAGTGATAACGTTACTACCAGAACCAACATTATTTTCTTAATCAAAACAAAATGATAAATGCTTTTTGACGTATTTTATTTTATTACTTTTGATTTAAAGGATGTCAGGTAGTACTAATACATTGAATGAATTTAATAGCAAAGTAAATGACTTCGTAAAAGATCTAATTGTAACAGATGTTTTGGGTAAATTAAAGACATGGTTGTATACAAGCCAAGGACTAGACGTTTCGATTGACGATATGCTCAAAGGTATGGAAATGCCTGTCGCTGTCAAAGAAAGAAAGAGAAGCAAAACTACGACTAGTAAGAGAAGCGGGGGAAAGACCGTTACTGGGCAATGTGATTATGTATTCAAAAAGGGTAAGTTTGCGAACAATAGTTGTGAGAAGAATATCTTCGTTGAAGGTCACAAGAAATGTAGCAGTCATATGGGGAGGAAATCTTCTGCTATACAAGGTCCAATGATTACAACAAAGCCCAAAGTTTCACGGAAAAAGATATTACCCGTTAAGAAGTATGGGAGCGGTGGATTCATTACTCAAGGTGGAATCATTGTAAAGAAGGAATCCGGCGTTCCAACTGTTGTGGGTAAATTGACTGATGGAAAGGTATCGGATCTTACCGATGAAGATGAGAAACATGCCGTAAAATTGGGATTGGCTACTAAAGGAGGTAAAATAATAACAAACCTGAGTGAAAGAACACAAATACAACCTAATAAGGATGAAGAAGATATGTCGGATGAAGAAGATATGTCAGATGAAGAAGATATGTCAGATGAAGAAGAGGACAGGCCCGGAAGACCAGTTTCAGTTTCAGTAGACTCACTTTTGACTGAGGAGGAGATGTCACAGTTTGTAAGCGCGGATGTGTAATACATGGAATTTGGCTTAATTGGTGTTTTAAAACTTTATACGAATAACGATATTTTATCTACTTCCCTAATGTCAGAACAATGAGATATTTTATCGGATGATAGCCACAAAATTAGAGCTTCGAGGTGATTATCTTCCTCCATAACACCCAACAAATCAGAAGATGGTAAATAAGCCGGAATGAGTAATCCATTGTTTGGATCAGTTACTGAAAATGACTTGTATCTATCTTCTAAAATTAGTGTATTTTTTGAGTTCATACAGCCTACCATCAAATGAGACAAAGGTTTCCTCATTTCACCAGCTACAATTTTCATATCATTCCTTGTGTAAACTATATGTGGTTTATTTATTCCACTGAAAATTTTATGTACAATTTTGTGAACATACTCATACGAACCAGCAGACCAAACACATACGTGTTTAAAATAATCAAAACAAAAGTTAATGAATTCCCTGAGATGTGGTCTATATATCCCCCACATGTTATTCCCATCATTCATGTTAATTATATATAATCTCTCCCTCACCCCTAACTTGTTGGGGTTACCGAGTATGTTCATTTTGATTAGGGATTTTACATTGGTTATTGTATGTAGCAGAGTTTCGTCCAAGTCCAAGACAATGGATAAGTTAGTTTTGGTAGTGGACATGACTTTTAGAGAGTGTCATATCTATTTTTTTTTAAAATTCTGGCACATCAATGGATTCCATATCAAAGCGAGAAATGTTAGACTTTGTATTCGAAGAATTGATATCCCTATAAGTCATCGGTATATATGCTTTAACTTTTACTTTCTTTGTCTTACTGTCTCTCCTATTCTTGAAATTTTTCACTTGTCTATCGATGTCTCTATCTTCCTTTATCTTTTCGTTAGTTTTGGATTTGAAAATAATATTCTTGTTAAGTGTCGAATAATACCCATTTTTTACTGGACCTACGAATATCTCTTTATTTTCGCTATTAAATATCGAAAAATCATCCGACACACGAATTATATCATCACTACCCATAAAAGAAATAACTTCTCGTAGCTTATGCTTAGGTATCAGGTGAATTTCTTCTCCATTATTCACATCTAAAATGTATGACACCGGCAAATTGTAACTTAGTTCTGATATTTCTTTGAGTTTATTCTCTATTACGACAGGAAGAAGAGAAAAGGAAGACATCGGTAGTACCATAATTAACATGTGCAATGTGTTAATTGCTTCCTTAGATTTTGGATATATTTCGTTTATTACTTTCACGTCCCGCAATACTGAGTACATATCAACAAATAATGGAGCGTAATGTTTTGGATAAACCCATTCATTGCTAACCCCAGATATCCCCAAAGAATGGTAGTCAATAGACCATTGTATACCATTCAAATAATTTATACACATTGCTATTACATCTTCCCTTCTAGCTCCATAAATCCCCCCATCATACACCACAGACATGCCATTTAATATACCTAAGCTTTGTGTGTTTGATCTTGGTCCAATAGCATTAGAATACCAATTGTTTCTATATTTATTGTAATCAACCAATTTTCTATTCTCACTGAATGTTTGAGTGGTATTTTTCGATTGAACTAAGACCGACATGCTAGATATCTTACTACTGCTATTTTCCTTATCTCTATTTTTCAGTTGACTGGATAACATAGCTTCCTCTTTGTCTTTCAGTTTCCCCAACAATATCAATAAAGAATCCCACTTAATATTCCCATTTTTTACGTCAACTAAACTCACATTGGCATTATTATAGGAAAGTATTAAATCGTCTATACCTTTAATTGTATTATTCAACTTACTGTCATCCAATGAAGGACATTTAGGCAAGTATTTATTGCCTAACATAGATAACAATATTGAGAAGTCATATAGTGATGTTTTTCTCTTGGATAGTGACCTGTGTATTAATGACCTCAAATTATTTATAGAAACGTATTTCGTTGAAATTTGTATCTTTCTCCTCTTCCTAGTTACAAATTCTCTCGATATTACTGTATTATTAGATGTGGAAAGAATAGCCCTTATTATTGATTCACTACACGAAGACTTAATTATATGAGATCCTTTTGGGTTGATGGGAACTGAATGTAATATTTTGTCTATGGAACTTCCCGGCGTCAAATGAGAAAATAGTATCACTTCACCCGGCAAAGAATGGGCACTCTCAGATATCCAAGTTTGGATAAATTCGGTAACCGATCTCATAAGGTGAGTTCCTGGGCATAATAAAGACACATCAAATCTGTTTACATTTATCTTTTTTCTGTGGTTGTCTGCGTATTTCTCTTTATACAATTGGGTTCTAATGTTATTGATTCCCGCCATCGGGATAACTCCGCCCATTGAAAGTAAAAGCGTATCTAAAGGCTTGAATAGAGTAACTAAGTTAGCAATCCTATCTACTATATTTTGTTTGAACTTGTACATCATAACGTCATAGCTCTGGTTGACCTTGAAATTCTTATCATAATGTTCACCATACGAGTAAACAATTTCACTACTACTTTTGATTAAATCGTCCAAATTAATTGACAGCCTGGATACTTTAGCAGGGGGATTGTTCATAACAATTCCTGTGTCTTTTGATGTACACCATGACAGTATTATAGGAGTTCTTCCCATGCTTTAAAATAACAAAATATATGCACATAAAACAATTACAAGAATATTTATTTTTTTGTTTTAGATGTCTTTTCGTTTGGATAGTATAGGTCTTGGTATTCTAGAAATAATATATTCTTTGATGTCTTTCCTTTTCACTGTGTAGGGTACAGTTATCAAATAAATATGCAATTTGTCACACATTTCTATTTTGAATATATCTCTCCTCATTTGCTTTACGAATGCCTCCTTCGATTGATTAGTAAAATTTGGATGTACATAATGTTGTACACCATTGTATTCTACGGCTAGCATTAACTTTCCATTGAAACAATCTAGTTCTAAATTTCTTTTAGTTTCAGGATTCTTAAGAAAATCTGGTCTACACCTATCGAAATAAACATTAAATAAATCTTCTAATACATTTCTACACTCTGTTTCTCCTTTCGAACATTTAATATATTTTCTTTTTATTTTACCCACATTTTTATGAGTTTCTTTGTGTAAAACCTTCACGGTCTTCGTACATACGGTAACTTTGTTATTTTCATCCAAACCTACGAAGGCATGTTTCTTTCCACCAACCAATAAATACATTATAAATAATGTGACAAATAAAATAAGGGCATAAATATACAAAATGTCACAACCGAATACCAATCTCATCTTTAATTAGAGTCAGTATTAGTATTTTGTTTGAAATTAAGGATTGCCAAGACCCCAAGCATTGGGGCATAGTGTTACATCAGAGTCAGGTGAACAAGTTTTGGCTGACTTTTGTGTTAATTGTGATGGGAACTTACCATCTCCACTTTGAACATCTTTACATTCCCAATCATCATAACACCATGGAGACGGTGCTTCACTGCAAGACCTTCTTCTAACTTTGTACACAAAAGCTAAAGTTGACGTTGTTACCAAGATAAACATTAATATGATAACTACCAATTCTTCTATCATCTTTACTCTTTGTTACATTTCTTTTTTGGGCTTTTAAAAACATTTCTTACATTTTATTGTTTTTCTTATATATCCTCCTACGGTTCCTTTGTAACTTACGTACACTAAATCCTTAATTACTTTGTTTTTACATCCATCGCAAGTTACCTCATCCACACCAGCGAAACATTTAGGTATATTACTTTTGTCAACTATTTCGTAACACATAGAATATAAACTAACTAGCTTCGGTTTGATTAACTCACTATATTTGCTTAAATCTCCCAGTGGATTACCATGACAAATCAAATGGGTTACGCCATTAGGTACAATTAACTCAGTGAGCCCATTGCCATTGCAAATCAAATGCATTACACCATTAGGTACAATTAACTCAGTGAGTCCATTATTATGACAATGTAAACGGACCACACTGTCAGGTACAATTAACTCAGTGAGTTTATTACCATGGCAATCTAAATGGGTCATACCATTAGGTACAATCAACTCAGTAAGTTTATTACCATGACAATCTAAATGGGTCATACCATCAGGAACCATCAGATTAGCGATTTCATTGTAAGAACAATTTAAATGTGTCACACTGCTAGGTATAATTAGTTCATTGAGTTCGTTATGGGAACAGCTAACATACACAATTCCTTCGTTTAAGATTAAAGTTTCTAGGCCAATATCAATACAAACTAGCTTCTTTATTCCTTTTGGGACAATTAAAGTTTTTGTTGCCTTTGTAACTACTAAAACCTCTTCTTTACTAAAATTCATTTAATTTGTTAAATTTTTAAGCCCCTGTCAGTTATTTTTGGATACATATCTACAATTAGCAAGCAAAGTGAACCCAAAGTCAAGATAATAAGACACTTATCTTGTAGATAGAATTCAAATAAAATATACATTTAGGATAAATAAAATATTTGTTGTGTATTGACTAAATGCTGAACTTTCTCAGTTTAGTTGTGTATGAAGCTTTGGTCAACACTACTAAAACTCATATCTAATTTGTCATATATACTGA
>NVVL01000084.1 GCA_002402195.1 Rickettsiales bacterium
GCGATAATTTTGTTATTTCTGAATTCAATTCAGTTTTTTGCCCTACAGATATTAATGATTTTAAAAAAATTAAATTCCATACTCTTTTTAAGAGCATCGCAGTGCGCGCTGGCGGAAATAGCATTGACTACAGTTCAAATAATAACTGTAGAATTGGTAACATATATTAACTACACCGCATGGCACGATAGATTTTCTTGAGTGCGCCCTTGATGCGCAGCTTGCGCTCCCCCCATTCTACTACTGAAATTTATTTTTAGTCTTGCTTCGTAAGCTACAACTTACAGCATATAATCTTCGGGGATAACTTTTACTTAATATCTTCTAGCAAGCTCTTTAATTCTTCTTCTGTTTTTATAGCAGTTTCCTCAAAAACAACTACGGAAAGGTCTAAAAATATATGATATTCTAAACCCACCAGCAAAGCCCCTTGGAGCAAAATTAATATGCGAAAAAGTTAAGCTACACCTCTCCCATAGCATCAACTTCTAGGGCGAGCGGCACATTCGCCACTTCTTCTAGTGGTAATGACAATACTATATCTCTATCGTTGTTCTCTAACAATAGGTGCAATAAGCGAATTTGATCAAGCCCTTCAATATTTATATCAACAAATCCTGCAATCTCTATAAACCTATCCAGCCCAATTGCTTCTAACTGAGACAAATCCACCTGAGACAAGTCGACATCTCTAAACACCTCCTGAAATCCCACTTCCGGAAGCTCTCTAATCTGATCTAACGTTCCTTATGTTGCCAATATGTGTAGCAGGCTATATAGATGAAGGTTATACGATTTTTCAAAGCTGCTACCAAGGCGCTCTAACATTGCTTGCACCTTTTCCGGCGTTTCAACTGTCTGACCAGGCAAATCTGCATAATCACCATTAGGGTCAAGCTCAATAGCTAGCAAGGATTTCATGGACGATCGAACAGGGAAATTACCTCGTTTTAGATCTTCTAGCCACTCTCTTAGCATAGCACATATCTGATACTCCACAAACTTTTGAAGATCTATCCCAAAAGCCTGTATTGTCACCGCAAAATTTCCTCTTTGTGCGGCCATGGTAAGCAGGCTAACTTCGCATTTATCGTATAGAAGGTTAAGATCTAGCCCCTGTGGAAGGTCAAGATACGCCCCACGAAAAAATTGCGATGCTACCTCTAGTTGATTTGTTTTTATAGCATCTATTGCCAACATATGCGCTTGACGTTCTGCCAATTCACTGGGGTTTGCTTGTATAGACTCCGATACTTGTTGTAAATTTCCAGCCGCTATAGCGACTTTTAGCAAACAAAACTGTGAATAAGTAAGAAAATATTGAGTAAATTTAGGGTCACTATATTTCTCACTACCAATAAATTCTACAATAGATTTTAAATTTTCTGGTGTTTCGCACTTAAGAAATAAAGCAATCTTACTTTCCAAAATATCAGCAAATATAGATTTTATAGTCGATTTTAATTTTCCCGATGTTGCGTTCTCAAAGGACAAATTAATGGCATTTCTTAATTCGACAACATCTGACGTAAATCCTACTGCGCTTGATCCGTCCTCGCTTTCACTGTTTATACAGCTTGCAATAGATTCCAGCTTTCTTGGCGTTGCCTTTCCAAGAAGTGAAGCAATCTGCTCTCTTAATTGATTAATATCTACTACATTTAGCACGCGCTCGCTTGCACCATCCACAAATTTTTCAATCGAGTCCAACTCTTCTGGTAATGCATTTTCAAGAAACAAACCAATCGCTCCTCTTAGCCCATCAATGTCATAGCTTATAAAGCTTGTAATCAAATGTATTTCTTCCGGTGACGCATTTTCAAGAAATAAACTAATCGCCTCTCTTAGTTGATCAATTCTTAGTTTATTGATACTTGCTGCATCTGGTCTATCATCACGACCAAAGTGTATATAGCTTACATGACTTATAAAGCGTGCAATCGAGGCTAATCTTTTCGGTGACGCATTTTCAAGAAACAAATCAATCGCCTCTCTTGGCTCATCAATATCTGGCATATAACCAATATCATAGCCTACAAAACATGCAATCGAGACTAATTTTTCTGGCGATGCTTTTTCAAGGAATGAATCAATATCATTTGCCAATTCCTCTAGATCCTCGTCCTCTCCTTCACGGATAAAGCGGTGAATAAATGCAAGTGTTTGGTACATAGAAGATTTATTAACATCTATGCCAAAAGCTGTAATGACTTCTTCCAAATTGTCCCTTTTTATTGCAGCTTTGAACAAGCGGTTTGCATGAGTTATATAATGGTCTTCTCCACTCTCCTCATCCCACTCAGCGTCATCAACCTCATTGTTTGGGACTGCCCAAGCTGCTCTGCGCTTTCATCCTGCTGAGGATCTTCAGTTAAAAGGCTATACTTGTACAATATACTAACATCAACATCTGCCTCTTTAAGCAATGCTGCAATTTCAGCAAAATGATTATTACGTATAGCAAAGCAGATCAAAGAATATAGCTCTTCTTCTTTTTCCTGGGCTAGTTCAGCAATTGTCATACCTTCTGACTCCAGAGCTGCCGCCAATTTGTCTTCTAATAGACTCCTCTCCAAAATAGATAATTCTTCTGGAAGTCTGCTAATATTTCTTAATTCGAGAGGGTTTTCAGTTCTGGACATAATTGATCTCATATTTAATTTTAAGATTAAAAAATAATCTAGATTTTTCATTAAACTTTGTCAAGTGTTTTAGTATCAAGAGTTTATCGGTATTAAAACTAATACTACAGATTATGGTTGAGTATTTGCACTCAAAACAGCACGCTGCTTGCAAAATTCTATTGTTATAAAAAGAAAAAATCTTTCTATAAATTGAATTACAACTGCAGCACTAAGAAGCTTTGCTGTCTGCCCGCATTCTTCTTCAGGAACAGCGACCTGCCAAGCCTTTAGAAGCGAAGCGGGTAGGCCTAGAAATATCTCATATTTTTAGAGGATAGTGCGGAGTGGCACTAACCGGCAAATACTTGGCAGCATGTCAATTAATACCTACCCCTGATAGTTTAGGGGCAGGTAGATGTATTTAGTCATTAGTAGCTCCTAGTATACTTTCAATGCCAGAATCAACATCTGGTAGAAAAGAAAATACGTGTGGTGTCAAATCAGTTGGAAATGCATGTAAAGCTAGGCATTCCTCTAACATATCACTGACCTCATTAGCATGTTCATGCTGAAATTCTGCAATTTGTGTATGATAGTTATTTATTAAATTTGAAGCATCTGAGTTACTATCGCATACTCTAAGCTTTATTAGATACTCACTAAGTTTGGAGTGATCGCAAAGTTTTAAATAATTGATTAAATCATGTGACCATGTGATCTGATTATTTGTAGTTGCATCTGCGTCAGAAGCTAGCATCTTAGCAAAGTTTTTTAAAAATGCTTTGTTTCTATCAATTATAGCAGTTATAGGCTGTACTTCTGGATGTCCTTGCTTACCCCAAAATATTAGATTGGTGAGAAAATAATTATTCTGCAATCCATTGGCAAGATGATCTATTCCTGCTGACCCAATTCCAGCACTGCTAAAAGTAAGTGTGGTTAAAGTATGATTATTGCTAAGAGCCTCGGCAAGAATCGCTGCCCCATTATCTCCTATATTACTATTGAGGTTAAGAGTAGTAAGAGTATTGTTTTCTTTAAACAGCTCAGCAAAACTAGCTATTGTAGCTGCATCCATTTGGCTCTCATTAATCATAAGCGTAGTTAGATTCGGATTCTCTTGAAGCAAGCTAGCAAGTTCTGCTATTTCATTAGATCCTATGGTTTCATTTTTAATTAAAATTGTGTTTTTAGTTTTTCTTATTGTCATTTTACTATCCTCCTAAGATAATTTAATTTTAAAGTTAATGAAGAAACAACATTGCGTCTTCAGTAGCTAATATGTCAGCAAAGGACTGGCAAGAAAATCCCACCAAAAAGCCTAATAAGAGCCCTACGTGTTAAATACGCAAAGGAAAATTAAAAAGGTTCAAGAAAAAAATTTAATAAGATTAGCGCTACAGCTATAAATTTGTTATAGTGAGGCGTGAATTAACCTTAGATAGCGGTTTGACAAAGATGATATTAGAAACATATCCAAGCAAAAAAGAAGAACTCTATAACGAGCATTTACAAGAGATATCCGGGGCAAGTTTTACCTTCAGAGAGCTGGATATCATAGCTTGCATAGTACATAATAGAGGCGAGAAGAAAATAGCATCTCTTTTATCTATTTCGTATAGAACAGTCGGATCTCATGTTCGTAATATAATGAGTAAACTTGGATATAGCTCAAGAGAATATATAATAGATGCTGTTGAGAGATCAGGTAAATTGCAGCATGTGAGGCAATATTATTTCCATTTGGTTATGGAAGCATCGTTTGAAAAACATTTGCAGAAAATAGGAGGGGTGGTAAATCGTAGTGGGATTGTTTGTGCTACTAATTTTAGTGATGTAACTGAGGAAGAGAAGAAATCTCTTGAGTTATTTACTGAATCTTTAACCATTGCAAATATTACTCTAACTGATATTAATTTGTTAAAGGCTGAAGGGAGCTATGAAAAAGCCAGACATAATCTTTATATAATCAGTACGAAATCAGTGAATAAAACTGATTTACATCAAAAGACAGGAGATGCTGGAAAAGCCCCCCAGAACGAAAGCAAAAAAAACATAGCCGTATGTTTTGACCAAGATATTGATCTGCTAACTATCCAAGATTTAGAACATGTTGATTTTAGAAGTAAGTCTAATTACTATTTCTCAGTGCTTGAGCTAGTTGGCAAGCTTACGGGTAAGCCACTGGCTCATGGAATCATTCAAGAGTTTAAAGATGAGCATCAAGATTTACAGAAATCTTGGGCTGGAACTGGCATTACTGGAGGAGAATTTTCAGATAATGGTAGCACTCATTTTATGTCAAAGAATGCAGCAATATTGGCTGGCTGCGCGGGAATCATCATCTTTCTTGTGTATTTGCTAGTATGGAATAATACTCCATCAGGAAATAACAACAATTCTAATAATATGCAAGTCGCCTCGCACAACCAAACTGAAATCTGGAATTTGCCAAAGCAGCTAGAGCATTATACGCAGAGAGCGGAGCTCACAAAGAGTATATGGGATAAGTTTAGAGAAAATAAAGGCAGCAAAAGAACAAAAAAGACATCTATATTAACAGGACTCTATGGACTTGGCGGAGTAGGTAAAACCAGCCTTGCCAAGAATGTTATTCATAACCCCAGCTCAGCGCAACATTATGACTTCAAAGGTTGGTTTAGTGCAGAAACTAAGGAGTTATTACAAGCTGATTATTTTGAGTTAGGAGAGAAACATTATCTATTCACCAAAAACATATCAGATAAACAGAAGATACTCAGGGTTAAAAGCTGGTTAGAGCGGCGCGGGAATATATTATTAGTATATGATAATGCGCCAGATATGAGTATATTGCGGCCATATCTACCAGATAACGGGCATATTATTATTACATCAAGAAACTATAAGTTACCTGGAGTAATTGAAGTAGATGTGATGACAGAAAAGGAGGCTACCAAGCTCCTTGATAAGTTAATACCCAATAAAATCAAGCAAGATAAAGCCTATGATAAAGATTTAAAGAAGCTAGCAAAGGAGTTAGGTTATCTCCCTCTGGCTTTATCGCAAGCAGGGGCGTATATAGCAGAAAATATGCTGACAATAGCAGGATATTTATCTCTATATAACACAGAAAGAGACAGGTTACTATCAGACAAAACAATGCCAACAATGGACAAGCACGCCCCAGCCTATATAACTTGGGATATGAGCATCAAAAAGCTCCAGCAGCTAAAACAAGAAGGCGAGGAAGCACTAGATTTACTTGATTTTATAGCTTATTGTTACCCTGAGAACATCCCCAAGAAGCTATTAACTCAATATCTATATAAAAAAGCAGATAATGAGACTTCTGTTAAGCTGAATACAGTATTAAACTTACTTAGGAGATATGCTCTTATTAAGATTACGCCCCATACAGTATCCATTCATGGATTAGTACATACATGGCTTAAGAGTAAGCACTCTACAAACAAAAAACTCACATTTTTAAAACGAAGCATTCCAATTATAAAAGCTATTTATCCTTGGGAAAACAAAACAATGGAAGATGTCTCTTTGATAAAATTGATATTACCACATGTGACAGTGATAATATCTCAGATGCAATCATTAACCGCAGAAATTGAATATGCTAGCTTGCTATCTATTCTAGGCGATAGCTATTATACCTTAGGTGATTATGCTAAAAGCCGCCAATTTTTTGATAAGGTTTTAACTATTAACAAAAAACATTTTGGTGATAACTCTATAGAGATTGCCAGGACTTCGCATGATTTGGGAAAGGTTTATCTTAAATTGGGTAACTATGCTAAAGCCAAAGAATTATTAGAAAAAGCTTTGCGAATTAAAGAAAAATATTATGGCGAGAGTCATATAGAGACGATAATTTCCCTGCACCATCTTGGTAGAGTTTATCTTCGTTTAGGCAAGTATACTAAAGCAAAAGAATTATTAGAAAAAGTATTGTTGGTTAAAGAAAAATACTATGGTACAAAGCATATAAATGTAATTTATAGTTTACATATTCTTGGCAAGGTATATCTTTGCTTGGGCAATTATACAAAGGCCAAAGAATTGCTAGAAAGAGCCCTGGTAATTAAAAAAATGCATTATGGTTCTAAGCACGTGGAAGTAGCTTATTCTTTACATCATCTTGGTCGGACTCATTTTTTTCAAGGTGATTATGAAAAAGCGAAAAAGTTGCTAGAAAAAGCTTTAATAATGAAAGAAAGATATTATGGTTTGAAGCACGTAGAAACAGCCCGTACTCTACACTATCTTGGCAGGGTTTATTCTTATTCAAGTAATGACATGAAGGCCAAGCAATCATTAGAAAAAGCTCTAGCAATTCAAGAACTGCATTATGGTACTGACCATATGGAAGCGGCTTATATTTTGTATCATCTTGGTAAGGTTAATCTTCGTTTGAGCAACTATGTCAAAGCGAAAGAATTACTAGAAAAAGCATTGATGATTAATCAAACCTACCATGGTTCAAATCATAACACGCTTACCATCAATGCTTTGGGAAGTATGGGTATCGTTTATTTTGCTTTAGGAGAACCAAGGAAAGGTCAGGAGTTGCTAGGAAAAGCTTCAGAAATGCTGACAAAACTACATAAAAAAGAAAGTATTTTTGTGGCAAACTCTCTTGCTAATATAGGTAATGCATATAGAGTTTTAAACAATCATCATGAGAGTAAGCAGCTATTAAAACAATCTCTTACGCTTTTAAGAAAATATTATAATTATGACAAAATCACCATAGCTAAGGTGCTAGGTAATATAGGATTGCTGTATGGCGCCTTGGGTAAACCTGAAAAGAAAAAAGAATATCTTGAGAATGCACTGCTGATTTTTAAAAATCACCTACAAACAGAACACCCAGATATCAGAAAGACAATTAAATATTTGAATAATAGTGATAATTTTGCAAAAAGGCTAAATAAAAACAATAATTCTAAAAGGCTGGGTTATTCTATCATTGTGCTACCTTAGGTAGATATGATAAGTATAATTGAACCAATGGGCGCCTATAATTAGGTTAACTAAGATAGAAATTAATTAATGAGCGTGTTATGTCAGCTTCATCAGACTTAGAGTATCAGTGTTCAACGGGTGCATCTCATACAGATGATGGTACAGGCGCGTTGAGAGTGGAGCATCAACTTCCAGAAAGTAAAGTGCTAGATCTAAATTTTGGTGGACCAGTACCCATCTGGGATGAAGCTAAAGTATCTGAATGGGAGAATCAGGAAGGGCAGATATTAAGTGAATCAGGGTCTATAACCCCAACTACACTAGGTTCTGAATATCTACTTAGTACAGATATTAACTCGGTTATTCAATTTTGTGAGCAGTTGAGTATTGAAAGGCAAGAGCAGTTAAAAGAGGAGAGATCAAAATTTGAAGAAGATAAGCGCAGTTTTCTTCTCCAGATCCAGCGCTATCCTGATGTAGCTCTCAGTCCCTTAAAGAATGATAGTACGTATGGTTTAGCTCTGTTGGAAACAGAAGAAATAGATTTAGAAGAAATATCTAAACTTTTTACTAAAATATCTAAATTGTTACAACATTTTAATCCCAATAAGGCTATAATGAAAGCATTAAAAAAGCTGGCAGAAGATGAGCGTTACTTTAGGTTGGTTGAAGATTATTCTGGTTTTGCTTTACCTGATTTGTCAACCCCACCTCTTTGCTTAAGAACATATCAACAAGAGCACAATGGTTTTCTTAGTGAAAAAAACCCACACACTGTGGTTAGTCGTTTTGTTCTCTTGGCAGAAAATCTATCAACTTGTATAAATGCCCCTCTTGAAGAAAATGAATTGCATCCATTAGAACAACTTATTTTTCAAGCCGCTATTGCTAAATTGAAGGAATCTGCTGCCCCTTCTGGAGTAGCGTGTGATACTTTCGTAAGAAAAAATGGGGTTATTCATAATGATCAAGGCCACCCAGAAACACACTGTGTAGTTTTATGGAAAGTTGGTGATACTGTTTACCTTATAGACCCAAATAGACACAGTCTGAGCAAGGAGTTATACCAACCTATTGAAGTCATTCTAAAGGCTACTGATGGCCCTAACAATCATGGTAATGTAGAGGTTGATACACAGGGGGTGGTGTATAAACGCCTACAAAATCAAGCAATTGGTAGAGGTGATAACGATGCAAGAGACTGTGTAGATCTTGCTATTAAATTGATTTTAGAGTTGGTTTATCAATGTAGCAGAACAGAAGAAACCGTGATGGAAGCAGCTGTGAAACAAATTGCATCATTAGGCTCTCGTAATGCAGGTGAATTGCAAGGAAAAAACTATAAAAACATGCAAACGCCCCGAAATTTTGCTACTTCTGATGCAGATACAAGACATAACGCCCGGCTTTTATATATCCAAAACCTACATACCAATTAAAATACTTTTAAACAATCTAAGTATATTATAAAATGAACAGTATATAGTAGTTAGACTAATAGTTAGCATTATGGCAAAAAAAAGACCACCAGACTCCTATGATATTATCGCTGCAGCACGGAGCGGGGGAAATAATAACTTATTATCTGAGTTTGCTTCAGAAAACTTGCAAGTTGATTATGACTCTGA
>NVVL01000085.1 GCA_002402195.1 Rickettsiales bacterium
TATATAATTTATTTATAATTTTTTGTCTCTCTTCATTGTCTTCATAAATTTCTGTATATCTATCTTTTTCTGGTGTTAAATAGTGCCTATATGAATTAGTAAAGGGAATACTACAAAATACTAGCAAAGATGGTGGCCCTTTATGGCAGGATCCAAGCATGTACTGAAAACAATCAGAATATTTATATAGCCAGCCATATTTTCTTTTTATTGAACTATGGCTAAGCAAATCTTCTATTTCTTTTTTACTCATCAAGAACTTCAGATGATTCTTATGTAAATCATCATACATACGTCCTCGTGTGCAATCTATCCAAGCGTACCTCCCAGGCGCTGGATGATACTTCCTCTCCTCTTCAAACCACACTTCTTGGTTAAAGTCTTTTTGTCGATAGATGCTATAATGCATTTCTTGCAAAGACCAATAGCTCTGGAACAAAAATATACCCACATAAAACAAAACTGCGGTCACCAAAGACAATACAAGTTTAAACAAAGACTTGAATGACACCCAAGCATCTGCCTCCTTCATCCGAAACAACAGGAACGTAAACGCCGCCGATAATACAAAACATGTCAAAGCCCCTATCATGCTAAGCTTTGCTAATCCTCCAAACATTATAACCTTTAATTGATTAACTTTAGATAAAAGTATATTCTATACACCATTATTTGCCACCATACTAGAGAAAAATGATAAATCGTGGATTTTTCTTGTGTTATACTCTCCAACATCAGATCTAAGCTGAATGACTCTGCCAAACTGCTTATTAACTCCATTTATAACATTAGCTTTTGAGAGAAAATTAGTAACCATGCTTTCATCAACATCTAAACCAAAACGAGTCTCAACAATACGCTTTACCCCCGCAGGGTCAAAAGCCACAACCTCACTATTTTGCGCTATAGCCCCAAGCGTTGCAAGAGACCCCCCCAGCGAATGCCCTGTAAATAGATCAATATGCGGGATGCCGTGCTCGGTTTTTACTTGCTCCACAAATTGCATGAGCTCAGCATCCACAAAATCATAAATTACAAAACTTCATCATCTCCATTGCTATCACCGGCTAGGTTTGCGCTCCCTTCCGCACTCTCTGCAGCGGCGAGATCATTCCTGGGCTGTAAATTTAAGGTAACTTTTTGCCCATTAATTAAACCAGTGTCATTAAAACTTTCGACGTTTAATTTAATTTCATCACCTGCGGACATAGTTCCTGTATTTTCAAAAGATCTAGCTGTAATAGTTATGCTACCTCCTGCAAATATCCCGCCTCCTGCAAATACCCCGCCTCCTGGGAAGGATGTTAAGGAAGGAGCTCCATCGTCTCTTTCATAAGTTTCGGTATCTACAAGAGCTGGAGGGTTCATTGATATCTCAAGATTAGCGCCATGTTTTTGCAACAATGCTATCATATCTTCATCACCGACTTCTTGCGCGATAAATAAAGGCTTATCATGAAATGCTCTCCCTTGGTTAGGGTCACATCCTTTATCTAAAAGCAGCTTAGCAGCTTTGTGATTACCATCTTCAATAGCTTGTCTGAGGGGGCTATTAAATATACTTGATTGTTTTGGATCAGCTCCATGTTCTAGCAAAACAGATAACATAGCATGGTTGCCCCGTGCTACTGCCTCTTCAAGAATAGTGTTCCCATGCCGCGAAGGTTGATTAGGGTTGGCCTTAGCGCCTAATAATAATCCCACAACTTCAACTAGGTCAAGCTTTATAGCTTCTATCAAAGGCTGATAAAAAATACTGCCATTCACATTAAAATTACCTTTGCTAATTAAGCTTCTTACAGCTTCAACATCTTGCTGCTCCAAAGCTTGTTTAAAAATCTCTTCGTTATCTCCTTGTATTCTACGGCTTTCCAATGATACTCTTTTCATAAAATCCTCCTTGTTAATAAAAACCCATCATATTAAACACAACTTAAGCCTTGCGCTCCGCTACACTTCTACAACTTATTTTTTTGCAATACAACTATTAATATGGTTTTTAATAAGATAATTCATTTCAAAATGATATAGCAAAAGGGTTGTTTGCCAAGAACAAATACCCAGCAACACCAGTCATTTGGCGGGCTGTGCGATTATTATGCAGCAGTGAAATATCAGCAGTTTTGCTGAGTGTGGCTTATTTGTGGCTCGGGGGTTTTTAGCCTGATTGCAGCGATTTAAGAAATAGCTGCATCCTATTGATATTCTGCTGTATACAACCACCCTACCCTACTAAATTGGGCTTGTGCGCATTTGGCTTTTAATCAGGTTGTCCCGGGTTCGAACCCCGGCGGGCTCACCATTGTTTCCCTAGTGTTCCCCTTATGTTTCCTAGTGTTCATCCCATGTTTTCTACGGCATGAGAGATTTGATACCCTGCCAAAAGATAACTCATATACATAATAAATCAGTCTAAATCAGGGTGTTTCAGAATAAGTTTGTGGCTTATTTGTGGCTCGGGATTATTAGGTGCTGGGATTGTTTAATGTTAGGATTGTTTTTATATCCAAAAAGCATAAATAAGGACATCCCAGAAATATAACCAAAAAAACTATTGATTTTTCAATTCTTAATTGGCATATTAGAAGCTATTATTTTTGAATTTAGCTGATAACAAATTAGTATGTTTCTATTCGAAATCTTAAAAAGTATTTTTACAAAACAAAAAAACCAGACGAGTGAAATTGATAATCCCCATAATATCTATTTAGAAGTGCCTTATTCACAAAAGGAGATTGCCAAAAATTATGGAGCTAAATGGGATTGCAAAAAGAAAAAATGGTTTATACCTCAGGGGATAAATCCAAATCCTTTTGAAAGATGGATGCCGTGCGAAGAGGAAAATTTTAGAGCTAAGTATTTTTATTTAGGACAGGCTTATAGAAATTGTTACGAATGTAATAAAGCTACTCAAGTAAATGCAATCATATTACCTGAGGGGTTTGAAGCTATAGATGGAGAAGCCCTTGACGACTTAGAAGAATTGGGAATCCAACCAAAAACCATCCCATTTTGCCGCCAGGATTATTTATCTATATTATCATATTTAACTTATATCTCATCTGATGCTTTAGAAGAAATACACAAATATACTGGTCGTGCTTATTTTGTAAAAAAACATTCTAAAGTAACCGGATATAGCTACTACAGATCTTTATGTCAACACTGCAGCGCAGCACAAGGCGATAATTTTGTTATTTCTGAATTCAATTCAGTTTTTTGCCCTACAGATATTAATGATTTCAAAAAAATTAAATTCCATACTCTTTTTAAGAGCATTGCAGTGCGCGCTGGCGGAAATAGCATTGACTACAGTTCAAATAATAACTGTAGAACTAGTAACATATATTAACTACACCGCGCATGGCACGATAGATTTTTTTGAGTGCGCCCTTGATGCGCAGCTTGCGCTCCCCCATTCTACTACTGAAGTTTGTTTGAATAGTTCTATCTCTAGATTTGATTCTTTGTTAAATCTTCTGGAGGATGTAGATACAAAATGGTATGAAAAAGTGAGAAGTTTATGGTTTGATCTTGATATAATAATTGCTATGCAAGATGGTAATGTATTTAGCAAGACAGACTTAACAGAAATCAATCAAACTGTTCAAGAATTAAAGAACTTGGTAGAAGATAAAGTAAAAATTATCCCCGAAGATTATATGCTGTAAAACTTAAATTATAAAGTACGACAAAAAAATAAACTTCGGCAACCAAACAGGCCTCTGCAAGCTGTGCATCAAGGGGGCGCCCCGGAAAATTCGTAGCACAATAATCTCCCCAGCTATCAGAGGGGTGACAGGTTCTAGTTTTAATGCTAGCAAACTCTTGATACTAAAACACTTGACAAACTTTAACGAAAATTCTAAGTTCTTTTTAATCTTAAAATTAAACATGGTATAAGTTATGTCTAGAATGAAAAACCCCTCTGCACCAATGGTTGCTAGCAAATCTCCAGAAGAGTTGTTAGCTTTGAAGGAAGCTATGTTGAAGAGGGCTATATCGGAAGGCACATTGGCGGAAGTATTAGGGGAAGAAGGTCTGACAATTGCTGCACTATACGAGCAAAACGAAAAAGTTCTATATTCTTTGATCTGCTTTGCTGTGCAAGAGAATCGTTTTGCTGAAATCGCAGAATTGCTTAAAAATGCAAATGTTGATGTTAATATATTGTATAAGCATAGCGTTTTAGTTGAAACTGCAAAACAGAATGAATATCCCGAGCAATCTGAAGATGAAGGGCTATTTAGTGAAGACCCAAGCAATGAGGTTGATAGCAAATGGGATGTAGAACATGAGGATGGTCAAGAAGACAGTCATATAACTTATGATAGCGTTTTAGTTGAAACGGCAAAACAGAATGAATATTTCGAGCAACCTGAAGATGAAGGGCGGTTTAGTGAAGACTCAAGCGATGAGGTTGATAGCGAATTAGTTGAGGGGCATGAGGGGAATGAAGAGAGCGAAGAAGACCATCATATAACTTATGCAAACCGCTTGTTCAAAGCTGCAATAGAAACGGGTAATTTGCCAGAAGTAATATCAGCTTTTAGCATAGATATTGATAAATCTTCTATGTACCAAACACTTGCATTGATTCACCGCTTTATCCACAAAGGAGATGATGGGGAGGTGGAGGACTTGAAAAAGGATATTGATTCATTCCTTGAAAAAGCATCGCCGGAAAGATTAGGCTTGATTGCAAGCTTTGTAGGCTATGATACTGGTAACATACCAAATATTGATGAGCCAAGAGGGGCAATTGATTTGTTTCTTGAAAATACGTCACCGAAAAGATTAAGCTCGATTGCAAGCTTTATAGATCATGTCAGCCATATAAGCTTCGGTCGTAATGATAGACTAGATGCAGCAAGCATCAATAAACTAAGAATTGATCAACTAAGAGAGGCGATTAGTTCGTTTCTTGAAAATGCATCACCGGAAAAATTAAACTTGATTACAAGATTTATAAGCTATGACATTGATGAGCTAAGAGGGGCGATTGGTTTGTTTCTTGAAAATGCACTACCAGAAGAGTTGGACTCGGTTGAAAAATTTGTGGATGGTGCAAGCGAGCGCGTGCTAAATGTAGTAGATATTAATCAATTAAGAGAGAATATTGCTTCACTTCTTGAAAAGGCAACGCCAAGAGAGCTGGAATCTATTGTAAGTCGTATAAGAGATGAAAGCGAGGATGGATCACGTGCAGTAGAATTTACGCTAGATGTTGGCGAACTAAGAAATGCCATTAATTTGTCCTTTGAGAACGCAACGCCGGAAAAATTAAAATCGACTATAAAATCTATATTTGCTGATATTTTGGAAAGCAAAATTGTTTTATTCCTTGAGCATGAAGAACCAGAAGATTTAAGATCTATTGTAGAATTTGTTGGTAGGGAGAAATATAGTGACCTTAAATTTACTCAATGGTTTTTTACTTATTCAAATTTTTGTTTGTTAAAAGTTGCCATAGCAGCTGGAAATTTACAACAAGTCTCGGAGTCTATACAAGTAAACCCCCATGAGTTGCCAGAACGTCAAGCGCATATGTTGGCAATAGATGCTATAAAAACAAATCAACTGGGTGATGCAGCGCAATTTTTTCGAGGGCGAGATCTCAACCTTCTATACGATGAATGCGAAGTTAGCATGCTTGCCATAGCTGCAAAAAGCGGAAATTTTGCGGCGACAATAGGGGCTTTCGGGATAGATCTTCAAAGGTTTGCGGAGTATCGGATATGTTCTATGATAAGAGAATGGCTAGAAGATATTAACGATACAGAGCGAGGTGATTTCCATGTTCGATCGTCCATGAAATCCTTGCTAGCTATTGAGCTTGATCATGAGGATAATTATGCAGATTTGCCTGGTCAGACAGTTGCAACACAGGAAGAAGTGCGAGCAATATTAAAACGCCTTGGTAGCAACTTCGAATTGTCATATAATCTTCACCTATATAGCCTGCTACATATATTGGCAACAGAAGGAACGTTGGATCAGATTAGAGGTCTCCCAGGAGTAGAATTTCATGGGGTGTTTAGAGATGTAGACTTGGCTCAGTTAGAAGCAATTGGACTGGATGGTTTTATAGAGATCGCAGAATTTTTTGATATAAATATTGAAGAGCTTGATCAAATTCGCTTATTACACCTATTGCTAGAAAACAACGATACAGCTAGAGCCCTATCATTTTTGGGAATGGAGCTACCTGAAAATGAAACTATAGAAATGCTAAAACTAAAAACAGCTATAGCAGCTGGAAGATTGCAAGATATGTTGAGCTATGTAAGCAGGTCTTACGGACAAAGTGATGGGTATATCTCACGAATCCTCTCAAAACAGGACCTATATTCTCTGGCTTATTTTGCAGTACAAGAAAATCAGCTCGATGGAATTAAACATTTGTTTAACGAGTTGAGGGATAATCATTGTTTTCACCGAGAGAGCTGGGATTTATTTGATCGCAAAGATAAAGCAAACCTAGCTCAGTTATTTGAAGTTGCCATAGCAGCAGGTAATTTAGCCGAAACGATGGAAGCTTTTAAGATAAATATCACTGTATTATATGCGTATAAAATACGTCCTGTACTAGAGGAATGGGTCAATGATGTCTGCGCTTCAGATTCGGAATTTTTAGAGGCGCTCATTTACAAAGTTGATTACTATATGCACGAATTATCAGAAAGCTTGAGCGCACGTCTGCTTAGAGGAGAAGATCTAACACCAGATGATGCCCAAAAAATTGCTCAAAGCTTTGATCTTTCAAGTTATTCTGGAGGAGGAATAAGAGCATTGGAAATCTCAGCAGAACGTGGGTATTTGCAAGAAGTTCTACGGTTTCTAAATATAGATATAAGTACTATATCTGAAAACATACAATCTTTATTATTACAAGCAGCTGGGGTGAATCAATTAGTAAATGTTGCAGAATGCTTAGGAGTAGATCTTAGTGCTCTGGACATGGATACCCAAACCCCTTTAGGATTTTCCTTAATACCAATGGAGCACTCAGAGAGACCTGATGCATTGTCAGATGTGGATATTACTGTGGCAGGTGACCTGGCTATACTTTAGAGGACAGAAATGATAAAAGGATTGTAATCTAAAAGGAGTAGTTAAAATGTCAAATGGGCAAAAGAAATATACGAGCGAATTTAAGAGTCAGGCGATATCGTTAGTTCGAGATGCAAATCTACCAGCGTCGCAAGTAGCAAGAGATCTAAATATCAATGTTAATACGCTGTATAACTGGCTGAATGCTGCGAATAAAATGCTTAATAATCCAACTGATAAAGATAGCTTATCAGAGATTAAACGCCTAAAGAAAGAATTAGCCCAGAGCAATTTGGAGCGTGACATCTTAAAAAAAGCAGCCGCGTATTTTGCCAAGTCAACCCTGTAAAATACGCGTGGATAAAAGAGTTTGAGGGAGTTTTCCCAGTTGTTATAATGTGTCAAACTTTAAAAGTTTCTCGTAGCAGATATTATGTATGGCGCAAGAAAGATCAAAAAACGCCTGGAGCAGTGCAAGATAATTATAAGCCGCACACGTATAGCACGCCTTATGAGCGCAGCTGGGTTACAGATCAAAACCAAGCGTAAATATAAGACAACGACTGATTCAAAGCATAACCTAATAATCTCACCTAATTTGCTAAAAAGAGAATTTTATGTTGCTGAACCAAATTCTGTTTGGGCTGGTGATATCACCTATATCTCAACCCAAAATGGCTGGTTATATTTAGCCAGCGTGATGGATTTATATTCACGTAAGATCATTGGTTGGTCTATGGCTTCAAGCATGAAGGCATCGCTGGTCAATGATGCAATCACAATGGCGATTTGGCAGCGAAGACCTGCTAAAGGGCTGATATGGCATACTGATCGTGGGTCGCAATATTGCTCAAAGTCTCACAGACAAATCCTGCAAGATCATGGGATTGTGCAAAGCATGAGCCGCAAAGGTGATTGCTGGGATAATGCAACATCTGAGAGCTTTTTCAGCACGTTAAAAAGAGAGCTGGTAGAACTACATAATTTTGCAGATCAACAACAAGCTGCTGCTGCAATCTTTGAATATATTGAGGTGTTTTATAATAAAATTAGACTTCATTCTACAATCGGATACCTTGCTCCCACACAGTTTGAAGATAATGAAAGGGTTTTAAAAAAATCTGTCCTCTAAACCCTTGACAAGTCATTCTAGATAGCCCTGATAATCCTGGTCATGAGGTGGTGAAGGTTGGGATGCATAAAGTCTTGTACAAAAAGACAAAGGAACAGTCAATTGATAGACATGAGGATGGCGCAAGAGACTGTGTAGATCTTGCTGTTAAATTGATTTTAGAGTTGGATTATCAATATAGTAGCTTACAGGGATTTAAGGAGTTGATGCAAACCATTTACAAAACAGAGAACAGTACTTTAGATTACGGTATTTTAGAGTTAATTTATTCATGTAATAGAACACAAGAAGACGTGATGACGGTGATGAAGGCAGCTTCTGAACAAATTTCATCACTTGGCTCTGATCATGCAGGTAAATTGATACCACTTAAACACATACCAACGCCACGAGATTTTGCTTCTTCTGGTACAGCTGCAAGGCATGCAGCTCGGAATGACTACGAAGAAGCCCACCATCTTTTAAAGTTGATTTGTCAATATAGTGGAGGAAAAAGAAACAGCGTGCAGGTTTTGTACAAATTGTGCCATGAAGCTCTAATTTTCTAGGTAAATTTGCAGGAACACCAGATAACAACGCCCTAACACCACAAAAGTTCACTACTTCTGATACAAAGACAAGGCATGACGCACGGTATGACTACGAAGAAGCCCAGAAGAAACGAAAATACTTTTAAACAATCTAAATATATTGTAAAATGAACAGTATATAGCTAAACTAATAGTTAAACATTATGACAAAGAAAAGACAAGTAGAGCCCTATGAGATTATCACTGCAGCCCAGACTGGGGAAAATGAGTTACTGTCTAAGTTTGTTTCAAAAGCATTGGAAATTAATTATGACTCTGATGCCCCAAAAGATGAGGATGAGCGTTATGATACTTTGATATGTGATGCTCTTTGGCATGCTGCTTTCAACGAACAAGATGAGTCAGTAAAAACTCTTCTCAATGGTGG
>NVVL01000086.1 GCA_002402195.1 Rickettsiales bacterium
ACTGATTAATAGACCTAATAATAGCATGTTTAAACAACCAATACAAGGAAATAAGCAATGAACCATACTCCAAGACTAAATCTACCTTTAATCCATTCAGGGCAAGCTCAGAAAGAAATCACCCATAATGAAGCACTCTCTATGTTAGATGTCCTGATAAATCCAGTAGTACAAGATATTGGAATCATACATCCTCCAGATGCGCAAGAAGGGCAAATATTTATAGTAGGCACAGAAGCGCAAGAAGAATTCAAAGAACATCAAAACAAGTTAGCCCAAAGAATAGGCCAAGGCTGGCGCTTTGTCACCCCTAGCAAATGGCTGGAAGCAACATTAGATAGCGATGGCAGCAAACATCGTTTCAACGGGGAATATTGGGCGCCATCATCTCATGATATTCGAGATTCTCCTCAAGCAATCAGTACTGAGATAGATCAAGCAGAACTCAAGCACCCTAAGGTGGAGCCCCAGCTACAAGGCGATATGCTCATCAACAAGGATACAGGCGAATATTTAAGAGTTGGGCATTTGGCAGAAGAGCTAGAACCACAAGGAACACATATAGATACAAACATTCAGATACCTCGTCACAGTATTGTCATTGCTATCACCATGCGAGTTACCGAGGAGCTAAGCGGTATTAGTAATTTCAGCATTGGCGTCGCTGATGACGTTGAAAGATACGGGCAAAATCTAAATGCTGATACTGATACTACCAATATAGGATTAACCAACCATCCACTAGCATACTGGACTGATACTCCCATTAGAATCACGGCAAATGATGGTAGTTTCACTGGCGGAAAGATCAATCTAACCATTCAATATTTACAACCTCATGGCGCGTGGGATTGGGATTAAACTAAGAACATAAACTTAAATAATAGAAACAAAAAACAGGTATATCATGAAATTAGCACAATCATTCAAAACACTAACATTTAACGGCATCGCAACTATAGCAGCATGGCTTGCAACCAATTATGATGTCGACATCTCAGAAGAAAACCAAATGGCAATTACTACCACAATCATGGCAATCATTAATATTCTCCTGAGCCTCTTTACCGGCAAAAGATTAAAAAATAAACAATCAGAAAATCATGCAGAAAGTCAAAACATCAACCCAGCCCCTGAAAAAGAATCAATTCAAACGGAACAGGGAAATTAACAATAGCTTTGAAACCAGACTGACAAAATCCATAGAAAAAGGCGTAATCAACGCCCTAAAGGCTTTCGGCGCCGATATGGATAACCAACAGGAAGTACAAAAGGATTTCCACTACTTGCGAAAACTCCGCCAGCGCGCAGAGGATTCCGGCTTCCTAGCAATGCGCGCTATAATCTCAATCATCATTGGGGCGATGGCTGTATTGCTCTGGGAAGGGGTGAAGATCTTGTCTTAATGAATAAATTTATAATTCAAGCAGGTAAAAAATGATCAACTCAACTAACCAGGAAAAAACAACAATCAAAAGCCCTATACCATATTTTAAACACAAAGAACTAGCCTGCCCACAAACCAACCAGCTAATCCTAGCAGATGGCTTCGCTGCAAAACTCCTCCAGCTTCGAATAGCCTTCAATCAATCAATGATTATAACATCATGCTGCCGTTCAAAAGCATATAACAGAGAGGTCGGTGGTCACCCAAGATCACTACATGTCTATGATAAACCATATCACAATACAGACGGCACCTGCGCCATAGATATCGCCGTCACAAACACCACCACCAAAGCACAACTCATGCAATTAGCATGGAACCTCGGCTGGAGCATCGGTATCAACGAGAAGTTTTTACACCTAGATCGCAGAACAGACCACACCAACTTGAAACAGATGGTTTTTCGTTATTAAAAAAATATCCATTTTATAACTTTTTATGCCATTCCTGAAAAAGCATCGTACAGATTATGACCTACTTCTTCTGGAGTGATACTTGCTAATATTGAATTTCCTGCATCAACACCACTTAGCTCTGGTCCAAACATTAGGTTTTGAATTATATTATTATGCATAAAATCCTCTTCAAATTCATGAGCAATATAAAAATCTTTATTAAATCTAAAGTTATATCCACGCATACTATCAACATTCTTAAGTACAACTTTTTGATTATCTGGCAAACAAATGATTCTATCAGAACCCTCTGTTTCTAATATTAAGTCAGAGGTTACGGTAATCTCTTCAAAAGCAGCCAAATTTACTACATCTGAATACATTTGTTCGCTTGGAGTAGTATCAAATTTTAATACTTTAAAACCTTCAATAATAATTGTTGAACCAGCAGATCTTTTGATTACAAATGTGTCAGCTCTATCGCCTGAAGTGATTTTTGTCGTACTATTCACCTGAGAGCTTGAAGAAACTATATTGTGACCAGTAATTAAAGTAACTTCACTATAAGACCCATTTGAAACTATGATATTATTTTCTTCATTTCCTGTTATATGCGTACAAGCACTACCGGAAATCACGTTATGAAAAGCACCTTCAAGTCTATATAATTGTTCAGCCAAGTACATCACCATTTCTTGAAGATTTACTCTTGAAGAATAAGATACAGCAGCAAGATTTAGCGTATTAAATTGATTCTGTGCTGCCAATGTGGCTCTATCTTCATCATAAAACTTTGTACATTCGTCGGTAAAAATATAGCTAGTATTATTATCCCTTTGAACTCCTGCCGTCATGTTGACAACACCAAATTTCATATCACCTGCGCCGGTGTTTTCAAACAAACAACCTATTTGGCTATCAATTCTCATTCCCATTAAAAAGTGAGTAAGGGGAGTCATGGCCGCATAAGATAAAGTGGGGAAAGATAAGTCATCACCAACTTTAGGTTTTAAGATTGTAAAAGTTTGTCCGTCATAAGCAAGGGATAATTTTAAATTAAATATATCTATTTCCTTGATTATAAAATTTACATTGGTAGAAACTATCTCACCATCAATTGTTGCACTTGAGTTAAAGCTAGCACTTTGCTTCGCATGAAAAGTTCCATTAGAAAACACCCATTTACGCTCTACATATTGTCTATTTCCTACTAACCAATTCTGCGCCAATAATAAAGCATTATGAGCATCTATACAGCCAAAACCAAAATCATAAGAAAAATGCAACCCGCCACCATTCCACGTGCTGGCTCCATTGAATTGCCACTCTGTTTCAGATTCAATCTGTTTAGAACTGTAGGCAAGAATTTTTTGTATATCATAAATAGTTAGATGTTTATTAACCTGCAACATTGCTCCAACTATTCCACTAACTATAGGAGCAGCAAAAGATGTGCCTTGTACTAAAGCATGACTGTCTTTGAAATAATTACCATATTTATTACCTTGTCCGTGCGTAACTGCTGGTATAAAATTAGCTGGTGCTGATGTTAAAATGTTCGATCCTGGACTGCTGAACGGCTCATTAGGCTGCTCCCCTAATCCTAGAACAGATTTTCTACTAATTCCACCAACAACAATAATGGAAGGGATAGATTTAATTAAATCATAATTAGCATCTCCGCCATCTTGTCTCTCATTTCCTGCTGCAAATATAACAGCTAGCCCTAGACCATCTCTACCCTCCAGAACAGTTTTTCTTGCAGCAGCGTCAAGATGATTTAGTCCACCTGTATACCCAATCGCATGATTATATTCCATATTAGTTCTAATTGGTGAATGAAAGCTTATGCTAAAATTCAGTACATCCATTTTTGCATGCTCGGCGCTAAAAAGCTGATCTGTAAAATATAACCTTCCTTCTGGGAGAATATTTTTTAATACAGACCAAACCCCTTGCGCATGATCTGACCTTTGTTCACAAACTTGTACATTTACTCCTTGACCAAGATAGTTATTTTCTCTCAGGTAATCTATCCTTAAAAGATCAAAATAATAATTACTTATTTCAGATATATCACCTCGGAATAATACTAAAGAAATCGCAGAATTGCTTATTTCTCCATCTTTTGTATCAAAAGAAAAACAAACTCTGCTTTCTCTAGTTCTTGGAGTGTATTGAATAAATACTGGGCCTTTATGGTCGCTATCAATTGCCAAGGAAAATCTTTCAATAAAAAATAACTCCTGCTCAGCGATATCTGCTAAATTTCTGCCTTGCTCATCTTGAATGCTGCATCCTTCTGTTTTATGCACTTTTGCAAAGCCTATTTGCTGCCCCCTGGGACCAAACTCATGTGAAAATAATTCACTAGCATCAATAAGTTGCAAATTAGAAAAATCATTTTGCATAACCCATTTCTGCGGCAATATTAAATTAAAATTATAATTTCTCATATCACCAAAATTAACCAAATGGATGTTGATTAATACTGCTGAAAATTCACTATAATAGTTTTTATTACGAACAACTACATGCCCCTCTTCATTATATTCCATCGAATAATCATATATACTACCCGCTAGTTGCAATGCATTAAACTTACCCTCAGAACCATCGCATATTGAAAATCCTTTTGCATTACATTTGAAAATATTATTTTCATTTGATCCTCGCAGGTAATTAAACCCCAATCCTGACTCAAGAATTGTGTTTCCGCCCCTTGCAATTAAGAAATTATTACCAAGATTTGCCCTAAGAATTCCGCCTCCTGAGCCGGAAGTAATGATATCATCTCCAGCGCCACCAGAGAGAACACTTGCAGCAGAACCTCCAAACATTAGGCTGCTTCCATCGCCAGCTTGAACAAAGCAGTTGTAATTTGTAGATCTTGCATCCAGAACATCCCCAGCTCTAGACCCATAAACGACCGCTATCCCCGAACTATCCAGGCTAAAATAACGTCCTGCCACTGAATTAATAAAAACTGTATTAAACCCGATACCACCTTGAATATCTTCTTGCCTGTCATGCTCATTAATGACCAACGTATTATTTCCAGAACCACCCAAATATTGATCAGCACCATCAGAACCTATTAACCAATTATCGCCGTTGCCACCAACAAGCACGCTCCCCGCACTAGATGCACAAATATTATCCACCTTAAGAGCATCTGCTTCTAATCTTGTCGGAGACCCCTCTTTTGCAAAAAATGTTGCTGTTTCTCTTTCGACTTCCTCGTCTTTTAGTTTTTGGAAAAATTTATTCTCCACAATCCTGACATTACGGCCTACAGATGCTATTCTAATACCGCCTTCTGTTTCTTCATATTTATGACCACTAGCATTAGCAAGAAAATCAACAGAAGCAATCACGCGATGCGAACCATCTTCCATGACTATAACGCCTTTCTGTTTGATCAAATTACCACTACGCTCTGAATTTACTTCTACAAGATCGTTCAAAATAATCTGCTTAATCCCCAGCTCCGTAAGACTCTTGAGCTCACCTTCTCTACAGATCCCATCCTTAGATAAATCAAACCACACTTTTAGCCTATGATACACAGGATCGCTGCTGTCAATTATTCCATCTCCATTGATATCAAATTGTCTTAATGCCTCAAAACCATCGCTATAGCTGCCTCCTTGAAAATGCTCCGATAGCAATTGATGAACCGAAGTTACGCTACCATCCTCATCTAAAACCAGCAAACCAGTTTTATCACGAATCCAGCCAGTCTCTTCAAGATAACCATCACCATCTATATCAAAAAGTACTTCATTATCTTGCCAATGAGTTAATTTTATTCCACTCCGACCACGAGCGCTCATATCAACAACTAAAGGATCAATATTGAGCTGGTCAAATGCACTAATCCTGCAACGATTAAACTCCAATCTAGACTTCATCACCACAGACCTGCTACATTCAGGAGATTCTTGCATCATCGCCCCTGGTAATTGCTGCAAAAAACTATCTGTGGAAAAATCACTGAGCTGAGCTGCCCCCGGCCTCCACCCGCCCGTGACAATAGATGATGGCCTCACATTCACATACCCATCACCATTCAAAATGCCCGCTGGCATGCGCACCTCATGATGCCCTCCATATGCTGCTACCCCATCTCTCCACATGCTGCCCAGCTCTTCAGAACTCTTCGCCTCGTGCCTGTCATGTATCTCTGGGCTTATGTCAACAACTAGCCTACTATCATCGGTTGAGGGCGCAGAGACGACAGAATATAAGACCGATTTTGTTTCCAATTGCTCAGGTCGCAGAAATGAAACTGGAGAAATTGCCATCCTCACAGTAAATTCCGGATCAGCCATAACCACCTTCTGCTCAGAGCCATGCCCAGGAAGGAAAGGGATTCTGACCTCCTCATTTCTGCTTCTTACTGAAAATACAGGCAGCGTATCTCCTACAGATGTGCGGATTGCATCGGAGTAATCATCTGATCCATATTTTCTATCTATCATATTACTATCCACACCCAAACTTTGAGCAAGGGAATCAGCGCTTTCAGCTACAAAGCTTGCGCCTCTTGTTTGGCTCGTCAAGCCGAAGAAATCTGTAAGTGTTTCTTGAAAAGCAGCAATAGCAGTGATAATTTCCGAGGTAAAATTAGCCAGAGCTTTTGGTGTCACAACGCTAGTGCCATCCGCCTGCAATGTAATATTTATATGCGGTTTTAACTCACTCAAAACCTCATTCACGCTGCCACATTTTGCACTCCTGTTATTACTCAAAGCGCAGACAAACCCTAGAAGATCAGCATTTTGATCCACCCCAACATCTGCAAATGCCTGAGCGCGTACTTGGTCATGATCTGCTAAAGAAAGCGCGCGATTAGGATTAGCACTGCTTGCTTCAACATCACGAAATGCGAGCATAATTTTACTATAATGACATTTACGAACAGCTTGCGGCGCCCCATCTGTTCCGCAATTGCGCGTAAGCATTGCGTTTGTAAACTTGCCGACTTCTCCTGTTCCAGTAATAAAGTTATAATTATATTCATGATCCTCATTGCCACTATGATGATATTTCTTAATAAAATACCCTTGCGCCACCGATATTCCCACATAGAACTCTTCATCAGTAAGTTCCTCACCAGACTTGATCTTCTGAGCAATAGGGGCCAGCAACTCTTGAGTGCGTGATAAATGAGAATCCATATCTATGCTATATTCCGGATCTGTTGTGATGTTTGTTCCGCTAAGCTGCGTATAAAAACTTATTTCTTTATTTACTATTTTGATTATTTCTTCATTTAAAAGATATCCATTCAATAATTTAGCTTTCAACTCCTCAAAAGATAGGTTTTTGAATGCTGGGTTTTGATGCGCTCTCTTTGTTACATGATTCCAAAAAGCTTGAGATTGAGCATAATTTACTGTGCTATGTATAGCCTCATTAATATTACCACCATAACTATTAAGCTCTGCATAAGAAACTGCAATACTACCATCCTTATTAAACATTTTAGCCATATTTTCAATTGAATGGGTAAAAAGAATTTTGTATTTGACAGCTTTTATCAAGATTTTTTGAATTAAAGCATGTTCTCTATTCGGCAGAAGCGATAACGGGACAGAAAACGGCATCCCTATGGGATAAAATATTGGCACGCTTGCACTAACTGACATACTATCCAATCCCTCCACATTATACTCCCCAACATTAGGTTGAAACTGAATGGCTCCGCCAAACTGCTTATTAATACCATTAATACCATTAGCTTTGGAGACAAAATTAGTAACCATGCTATCGTCAACATCAAAATCAAAATAAGTCTCAACAATACGCTTGACTCCCACAGGGTCAAAAGTCACAGCCTCACTATTTTGCGCTATAGCCCCAAGCGTTGCAAGAGACCCACCCAGCGAATGTCCTGTAAATAGATCAATATGCTGGATGTTGTACTCGGTTTTTACACGCTCCACAAACTCCATGAGATTAGAAAATTGCCTCTCTGGCATCTTGCCTGCAATGAGATCAGCATCCGCAAGAAAATCACCAACACTAGTTATAGGCGCCCCCAAGCTAGCATTTGTTCCCTGAATGGCGATTATGTGCTTGCCATTTTTTTCTAGCAATATCGCAAAAAAACCATTCCAATTTTGCCCCTTACCCGAAATTGACTTGATGGTGTAGCCTAGCTTTGTGATTTCTTCTAAACCATAGTTATGTTCATTAAAGTTTAATACTTTGTAAATATCTCTATTAATAACAGCTAGTTCATAATTATTCCATTTTGTGCTACTCATCTTTTTCTCCTTTGTTATATAATTTATCTATAATTTTTTGTCTCTCTTCATTGTCTTCATAAACTGCTTTACCACCATCGCCTTGTCTAACTAAGTAATATCTGTATGAAGTAAAAAAAGGCACTCTACAGAATGTTAGTAAAGATGGTGGTCCCTGATGGCAGAATCCCAATTCATACTGAAAACAGTCAGAATATTTATATAGCCAACCATATTTTCTTTTTACAGTGCTATGGCCAAGCAAATTTTCTATTTCTTTTTTACTCATCAAGAACTTTAGATGATTCTTGTGTAAATCATCATACATACGTCCTCGTGCACAATTAAGGCTACCATATACTCCAGGCGCTGGATGATATTCCTTCTCCTCTTCAAACCACACTTCTTGGTTAAAGTCTTTCTGTCGATAGATGCTATAATGCATTTTTTGCAAAGAGAAATAACCACGAAACAAAAATATGCCTAAAAAGAATAAAACTATTGTCACTAAAAACAATACAAGTTTAAACAATGCTTTAAACGACACCCAAGAGTCAGCCTCTTTCATCCGAGACAGTGAGAACGAGAATGCCACCACCAAGATAAAACACACCACGGCACAAACCATACTAAACTTTGCAAACTCTCCAAACATTATAACCTTTAATTGATTAACTTGAGGTGAAAGTATATTCTATACACCATTATTTGCCACCATACTAGAGAAAATAGTTGTGTTCATTAAAGTTTAATACTTTATAAATTTGATCATTAATTACAGCTAATTCATAATTGTTCCATTTTGTTCTACTCATCCTTTTACTCCTTTA
>NVVL01000087.1 GCA_002402195.1 Rickettsiales bacterium
ATTTTGTTTTAATACTAAGAGATACAATAGCTTATTTTCTCGAAATGTTAGTTTAAAGATTCCTATAGTCAGCGCGGCTATGGATACTGTGACTGAATACCGTCTGGCAATTGAACTGGCTAAACTCGGCGGCTTGGGAATAATTCATAAAAATTTGACAAATATCTTACAATGTATAAATCCTCTATAAGAGCCTTCCTAGTCGCATTTATTTCCTTTGCATTATCGGGTTGCTTGCCTGTGCTATTCACTGGGGCAGCAAGCTCTGTAGCCATCCTTGCAAAAGACAGATCAGCAGGAGAAGCAGCAAGCGATATTAAAATAGCCACTGCTATAAAGGCTAGTTTTGTTCGCAGCAATTTCACTCGTCTTTATACTGCCATCAAAGTGGATGTGATAAAGGGGCGCGTGCTTTTGACTGGCATGGTGGAAAAAGAAGATGATTCCATCGAGGCTGTGAAAATTGTATGGGCAGCAAAAGGCGTGGTTGAGGTGATAAATGAGCTAAAGCTCAACAAAAAAGGGAGATATTTTGATTTAATTCAATATACTCGTGATATGCTAACCACCAGCCAGATCAAGTCTCAAACTATCATTAACAGGGATATAAAATTCATCAACTATACGATCATCACGCTGAATGATGTTGTGTATTTATTTGGGCTGGCGCGTTCTGAGGCGGAGCTTGCTAGTGTTGCCTCTATCGCATCGAATGTTGGCAGGGTGCAGAAGGTTGTAAGCCATGTGAGAATTCAGCCAGTTGCTGGGAAAACGAAACGAGGCACAAAAGAAAATTCGACCAAAGAAAACAGGCTGCTACTTGAGCAAAAGGATGAAGATCTAGGCCAAGATGAGGGCGCAGGGGATGAGTGGTAATATAAGAGATTCAAAATTTTATCAGGCGGCCTATTCACTTTGTTCTATATTACTAGTGATATGTTTGTCTTTGTCTCTTGCCTCTTGTAATTCTGCTAAGAAAAAGCGCCTCACCTATCAAACCCTTTCCAGAGATGACCCGCATAATACTCACTATAAGGGTCATTATAAAATCGGAAAGAAATATAAAATCAAACGTAGAGGATACAGGCCAAGAGAGGTCCGGCGTTATAATAAAGTGGGAATTGCCTCTTGGTATGGAAGCAGATATGGTTTTCACGGCAAGAAAACCGCTAATGGAGATATATACAATAAAAACCTACTGACTGCCGCGCACAAGACTCTGCAACTCCCTTGCCTTGTTAAAGTCAAAAACTTGGAGAATGGCAAATCAGTCATTGTTCTGGTCAATGATCGCGGACCTTATGCGAAAAACAGAATAATAGATCTCTCAGAAAAAGCGGCCAAAGTAATTGGGATGAGGAAAAAAGGTACCGCCAAGGTGAGGGTTAAGTATCTGCATTCCGAATCAAAACAACTGCTAAAAACCCTTCGTCTGAAGAAAAAACCTGGCGCAAAAGCTAAACGAAGTGTCCGGAATAAAAAATGCAGCGTGAATTGCTATGTCAAACTAGTGAACCTGAAACATAGACGCAAAAGAATAAGATAGGCACGGGCTTGGGGTGGATACATGCTGGTTAGTGGCTTTTTTTACCAACTGTCAAAAGTCAATTTTAGTACCTATGCATTTATTCGCTTCGTTTAGGCCTGTAATTAACTCTTTGGCATTGCCCCCAGACTTTAGAAGGTAATTAGTCTCTATACAAGAAGCCTCAGAATCTAAACCAATTTGATTTAGAACCTTACTAAGATTCTGTCTAGTATATGAATATGAGACTTTTTCCATAATTATATAATTTATTCCCTTATACAGGCTTATTGTGCACCATGATATGCCTCTGGTCAGGAGCTTTAATGCTAATTCAATTTTCAGCAAATTGATTAAAGCAATTACGTTTTTTATCCAACATACCTACCTTCATCCAAAATGGGATTCAAAGCATATTACCATGACCATCTAATTTTTTATTAAAATGTTAATCTTTTATTTACCTTTCATGAGTCATACTCTATTTATAGCAAGTATATTTTTTACCGCAATCGGCTTGCTATAAAACAACAATCAAAAAGGGAGTTATAGTTATGTCAAGTGCAAGAACAGATGGTGTACCAACCCACTCAGCAGAAAATATATTACCCAGATTAGAACAGGATTTAAGAGAAGATGGGCTAAGGTTAACTCCAGAAACTCTTAGAAAGATCATCGACAATCCTCATCAATTTGATGATGTGTTGGAGCCAAAGATGGTAACAGAATTTGCCAGCATGACAGCTGAGCAGCATGATAGTTTAATAGATCTTCTCGATAAGCACCCCCATATTCTCCATACAGAAGAGAGCAGAGATTCCCATATAGTGGGGAAATTTAAGGCATTGATGACAAAACTGTGGAATAAGGCTACTGATAGAGTAGAAGATGCCTTGGATGAAGCGGAAGATTTCTTTGATGGGCTAATAGCTGCTCTAAAAAAGCTTGCTTCAGATGGGGTTAGTAGTCTGGGCGAGCTTGCTGATGATGCTATAGCAGAGCATGTGCCAGAAGGAGAATTACGCGATGCACTCTCAGGGGCTGCAGATAGCCTAGAAGATCACCTTGAAGATGGTGTATCAAAAGTGGCAAACGTAGCCCAAAATGGCGTATCAAAAGTGGCGGATGTAGTTCGCGAGGAAGTGTCTGACGGTTTAGATGTGGCATTTCAAGCGGCAAAAGGTGCAATTGACGATGCTGCTGCGAGCATGCCAGAACTATCACTAGACAGAGAAGCAAGTGTGCTAAGAGGAGAAGATAGCGGCAATGAACGAGTAACTTTCCCTGAAGGAGCACCAGGTGCAGGAGACTCAGAACTCCCTCTAGTGTTCGTGCTTGAAGGAGACGCAGAACCAGCGCATCTATCCGAACCTATGGCTCTTGTGCCTGCACCAGGCGCTGCTGCAGATCTACTTGTAGCAGGCGACGCTGTAGAGGGAGCGGCAGACGGCGCATAAGCCTAAAACCTAACCGAACAAAAGGAAGGTGTTTTACTATTGCGACACCCTCCTTGCGTCAAGGTCTCAGAGATGGCACTCCCGCGCTCTAATAGCTTTCAGGCAAAGCCTAGAACTCATTAGAGCGCTGGGTGCCAATACCCCCAAAACACCTCATATTCTTGAGCTTTTTATCTGCGACAAAATTACACCCTAAGAACGAAATAACCCCCAATATTACAAACCAATAGAACAAAGATTTATCACTTTACCACTCAATTAAGATATCATTATCTATAGGCGCTATCTGGGAAATATTCATTGAGAGTTCAAATTTTAGCGTTATTTTATTTTTATTTTGTATAACAAATAATAAAATTGGAGATAGACTATGAAAAACAAATCAAAGTTACTTGCTACCGCGTTTGCTGTTGCTGCGTTTTCGGCTGGATCAGTTCAAGCGGGCGGGCATGGCAACATGGAGAAATGTCATGTTGTTGATAGTCATGGTAAAGGTTTAATCAAGGCGCATAAAGCCGACTGTAAATCCAAACATAACTCATGCTCAGGCAATAACGAGGCTCATGATGCTGAGGCATGGATCCTTGTTCCGAAGGGCGAATGTGCGAAGATCAATCATGGCGACTTCAGCGGTGTGGATAAGGAAACTAAAGATAAAATCGAGACAGATCACGAGACAGATCATTAATCTTGATTCGTTTGATTCTACAAAGCCAGGGCTATTATATTGGTTCTGGCTTTGTCGCGCTGATTTTTGTTCCACTAAACCACGTTGATATTGTATAATTTATAATGTATTTTTTATGTCTAACACAGAGCTTGGGATTGGCCTACGCGCACAGCATTTAGAGCAATTTGTCACAGAGCGTCCTAGCATTGCCTGGGTGGAGGTTCATAGCGAGAATTACTCGACTCTCGGGGGGCTGGATTTTGACTTACTGATAGAGCTGCGGAAACACTATCCATGCAGTCTTCATGGCATTGGCATGTCTCTTGGTTCAGCCTCGGGCATTAATGCTGGGCATTTGAGGCAGACCAAGGAACTTGTGGGTGCTATCGCTCCGTTTTTAATTTCCGAGCATCTATCATGGAACACGCATGATAAATTCCTACCAGATCTCCTCCCCATCCCTTTTAATGATGAGGCTATGGAGATATTCTCGCGGAATATTTCCGTTGTGCAGGATGCGTTGAAAAGGCAAATCCTTATCGAAAACCCTTCAACATATTTTAGTTTCACATCATCGAACTATTCGGAACCTGAGTTTTTGAATCTATTGGCAGAAAAAACAGGCGCTGGGATTTTGCTTGATGTGAATAATGTCTATATTTCGGGGTTAAATAATGGCTGGTCAGCAGAGGAATATATTAACAATATTAATCCATTATTGGTAAAAGAAATGCATCTTTCTGGTCATTCGGTGAAGAACCTGGCAGGAGGTCAGGCGCTTTACATAGACTCACATAATTGCAGAATTTCTGATGATGTTTGGGATCTTTATAGAAAAGCTCTCGCCAAATTTGGCAAAGTGCCTACGCTCATAGAATGGGACGAGAATATACCAAAATTGGAAGTTCTGCTGGAGGAAGCGAGCAAAGCTCAAGAATATGTTAATATGCAATCTGGCGGGGTTTATGCATAATATCGCTCAGATTCAGGAGGAAATGCAAAACGCCATTTTAGGGCGAGAGGCAAATCTTGACTTCATAGAGCAAAGCGCGGGAATCTCTACTAAAGAGCGGATGCAGGTGCATCTTGATACTGTCTTTAGCAACCTGACCAATAATCTGAAGATCATCTATCCCGGAATTTGGCAATTAATCGGTGAAGAATGCGCCTCTGGGGTTGCGCTGGCTTATAGTCATGACATGAAACATCTGGTAGGCAGAGAGCGGATAAATAATTTCGGTGAGCATTTTCCTGAGTTTTTGAGGCAGTTTCCCTCTATAAAACATCTCAAATACCTCCCAGACTATGCGCAGCTCGAGCAGCTACGCTATAAAAGCTATTCAGCAAAGCGAGGAAAGGTGGTTAGTTTAAAGGAGCTGCAACAGGTTTTTCAAAGCGATGAGGTTGAGTCTTATAAGTTAACCCTCAATGATTCGGTGCTTTTCTTAAAATCGATCTATCCATTAATGAGCATCCAGGAGCTGCTGGAAAACAAAGACTCAAAGCCCCTTGACCTCACAGAGACAAAATGCTTCCTGATTATCTGCAAAACGCAGAAAAAGCTAGAAACATTATCCGCGCGCGAGGCTGAGTGGAATTTCCTGCGCTCCCTCGCAAACAGTGATGCAGTAGGAAACAGCGTAGAAAGCAGAGTAGGAAACACCATAGGCAAAGCCATGGAGAGCCTTCCCCCGGAAAATATAGAGCCCGAACTTACGAAAATAATTCAATTGATGCTTAGCAAACAAATGATAAGTAAAATTTATGTTTAATCTAATTCACAAGCTACAAATCACCGCGCCAGGCAGAGCCTATCTTGCTTTTACAAAATTCGCTGATGATTATCTCTTCTCTCTGCTGATCCTATTCATGAGAATTTGGATGGCCCAAATCTTCTGGTATTCCGGCTTGACCAAAATCTCCAGCTGGAAATCTACCCTGTATTTATTCGAATATGAATATGCCGTGCCCATCATCCCCTCAGAGCTTGCAGCAATACTTGCAACCGCGACAGAGCTCTCAGCGCCAATATTCCTTGTACTCGGCTTCATGACAAGGCTGGTTGCCCTTCCTATGCTCGTTATGGTCGCAGTGATTCAGTTCACATATTTGGATATGAGAGAGCATTTATACTGGGCAAGCTTCCTTGGTGTGATGATTCTACGCGGCCCTGGGATTTATTCTATTGATTGCATAATTAACCACAAAACTAAGATATACAAAAGAAATAGTGGCTGGTCTCACCTAAAAAAACCAAAATAATGAGAAAAATATGAGAATCTTCTTGCAAATTGGTTTGAATAAATGTATAAAGACCTAGTTCATGTATCTTATATGGCCCCTTCGTCTAGCGGTTAGGACGCCACCCTTTCACGGTGAAGGCACGGGTTCGATTCCCGTAGGGGTCGCCATTCTCTAGTTTTGGCTGTTTTTATGAATTGATCAAACGGTGAATGCAAGGTGTAGCTTAGCTTCTGGTCTTTTAGTTCTAGGTTCGACAATACCAAATTAATGAGCTTGCGTTTTTCGCTCGTAGTCGAACCTTTGAAGACTTCACTAGCTCTAGAGGCCAGTTCTATCGTGTGAATCAGGTAGTTTGCGCGCTTGTCATCTGTTCTGTTATGATTCTCGATCTCTCTGACTATATCTGCGCGCTTTTGAATTAATTGCTTACGTTTTTCTTCATATGAGACTTTATCAATATCACCGTCTAAAAATAAATCTGTTAGCCTGTCCAAACGAGATTTTGTTTTAGTGTGCGCTGAGTGCAATTCCTTTATCTGATTCTTGTGAAAACTTCGCTCAGCATCTGATGAAGTTTTTATATGGGATATAGCTTTTGCAAGCTCTGCTGACTCCAGATGCATTGATTTAAATACTTTCTCTACTTTTTTCAATATTTTTTCTTCTTTCACAAACATTGCCTTTTTTGGGTTATCAGGATTCCATACACGTAAATATGTCCACTCTCCTGTTTTACCATTAGCATATGTTTTTCTTTTGGTGTCAGAAGTCACTACTCTGCCAGTTGCCCCGCATTTTATCAACCCTCGAAAGATATATTCTTTTCCATACCATTTAAATGGTTTGTTTTTCCATCCAAGTCTTACTCGCTGGCAGCGATCAAATAATTCCTTGGTGATAATTGGCTGATATATATGTGGATATTCTTTGCCTGTTCTTTGTACTCTCATAACGCCATAGTAGAAAGGATTTTGGATAAGTCTATGAATATGAGAAAGAGATAACTGGCCTCTGTTGCCTGCCACGTTATACAAGCCCCATTCTTTGGTCTTTTTCACCAGTTCACCAAGCGTATGAGCACCTGTTGAATATTCTTCAAACAACCTCTTTATAAGTGGTGCGCGGTCTTCGTCAACAACTATTTTTCCTTTGCTTCGACCTACTTTTCTTTCTGCTCTGATATGTGCATAACCAATGGGAGCTTTGCTAATCCACTCGCCCTCTCTCAGCTTTTGGGCGATGCTGCGATTGATATTGTCTCGAAGGCTATCTACATAAGATTGAGCCATCATCACAAACATATTCCATGTCATTTTTTCTTGAGAAGTAGAATATTTGTGAATAATGCAATTTTCTGTGTAAAAATGCAGTTCAATCTTTTCTCTTGCAATCAGGTCATTTAAGAGTGGGGTTTCTTTGTAGCTACGCTGTAATCTGTCAACTTTATCAGATACTACGGCTATGATCTCTTTTTGTTCTTTGGCAAAATTTATTGCTTCATTGAACTTTTCACGATGGCCTGTTGTTGATGATTCAGAAAATTCGAAAGTTTTTAGAATCTCCAACCCCTTGCGAATACAATATTCCTGTAAGCGGAATTTTTGTGCATCGATGGAATATCCTTCTTCCTGTTCTTTGGAAGACACTCTCGATAAAATGATAGCTTTACTCGCTTTGTTTCGTTCGACCATGTTATTTTTTACCTATTTTAGCTAAGTTAAGATTTAGACTCAATGGCTGATATTATCAACTCTAATTACTTACTTTGTATAATAGAGTTGATAATACTCAACTACAGTGCCGTTCCCATGACTACAATATTCATGATACAAATGCAAGTCTAATTTCTATGGCGCGACTAGCATTTGTAGTAGAGTTTCGAATAAATTATTATTTAGATACGAACAAATAATTATCAACTTACTTTGTTATTATTATCATTTTTATCATTGTCTATTCGCCTCTGAACATCGATCATAATTCTACAAAATTCGATGAGTCTCCTAGCAGCTTGTCGTGATTCTGCTTCTGTCATAGTAGTTTTGCTGGATTTGCGAATTCCTGCTGCTATATCATTAAAGATTTCATCTTGTGTTGCATTGTTCATGATTAATTACTCTGTTTTGATTATTTTGGAATTGTAATTTTTTTATCTTTTAACAATATTTCTGCTAACTTTTCTGGAGTGGTGCCATAAAAATCATTTGCAGCTACTAGTCCTATTGTTTTGCTATGAATTTTTTGCATATTTTCCGGTCTTGGCATGGTGTTTTTATAAAGATATTGAGTAGCTTGTGTTTGAGAGATGCCCAAGAATTTAGAAAGTGTTGGAATGGTCATTTCAGTGATTTTCATAAATAGCTCTAGTTTCATATTTCTACCTATAGATTAACTTTAGGCTTAGCATTGTGCCAAATGGGCTTTTGTATTTAAAGGTTATACTTCCTATTTATCTCTCTGTTGTATAGGCATTACCCTTGGTGTGATCTTTTAGATCTATGGTTAC
>NVVL01000088.1 GCA_002402195.1 Rickettsiales bacterium
ATAAATATTATGCTAAAAAAAGCACTTGTTACTACGCTCATTACCACAATCCTGGCTCTCATTACCTCTGGCTGCGCAAGCGACCCGGGTAGCCCTTTAAAGCGTTCTGCAAATAACAAGCTTTTTGACCGAAAGGGGTTTCAAGGAGAAAAACGAGCGCCGCTATATAATAAGAAATATATTTCCAAAGCCAAACGAAACATCCTAGCCGGCGATTTTGACGAGGATGATTTGGACGAAGATGATAATTTATACGAAAACACAAATATCTCGCAAGAAAACATAGAGATGTATAGAGAGATGATCGAAGAAGATCTGGCCAATATGAAGAAAAGCAAGAAAAAACGCAAAAAGCGTAAAATCAGGCCATTTCCTTCTATATCACGAGCAAATAGCAAGCTCACCCCATCTGATCATGCCGCAAATTTGGAACTGCGCGCAGAGCTCCAGCAGATAAAAGCCTTGCTACACGAGGCAAGAAAAGAATTCTCCAACAATAAATGCCCAACAATAGCCGACCTCAAACGCGAGAGTGCTAAGCTTGACAAAAAAGCTGCCCAAAAACCAGCAGCAGCTCCTGTTCCAAGGTCAGTTCAAGCAGGAGTAATTCCGCCCGCACCCGCTCCAGCAGCGCCGCCTCCAGCAAAACAGGATCCAGCAATGCAAGCTTCACTAAAAGCTCCTGCCTCGCTTCCAAGCCCATCTCCATCTGATGCAGCTCCCTCTGACACAACAACTCCCCAAGCAAACAACTCAGTTAAAGCGATTTAATTTCAATAGTTTGGCTACGCTTAGAAGCTTCGCGGGGTGTTTGCTGGCCAAAATGTAGGGATTACGCAAGTTGAAGATAATATTTGGCTTGTATAATTTATGGATTTTGATATAGGATATTTCGATATGGATAGTTGTAGGATCGAACCTGCCACTAATCCTTTTGGGGTAAAACTGTTACCTATGTCTCAAGAATAAACTGTTACCTATGCACTCGGTATATACCCACTGGAGAATGGTACGCCTTAGCGCATAAGGTTCCAACTTTGAGTAAGGGTAGAATTGATTTAATTTATAATTTTCTCAAGCTTGATGCTTTGAAAACTTAAATTAGCAATTATCAAATCTGTGAATTTTTTCCTCAACCAGAATTGATAAAAATATATAATATACGCCCTGTGCTTATCGCTATATAAAACAGCTGCAAGGCGTATATTATTTTAAAGTTTTCCGGTGCTAATCAACTAAACCTACACCAGCCACGTCAACTTCAAAACCACCAGCGCCAGCTATAACATCAACAAACTCAGAAGTTACCATGCTGTGGTTACAAAAGTGAGACTCTATCATCTCTCTAACTCTTGCAGCTCCTTCAGCTCTAATATTTTTAGCATTGCTTTGCTATACTCGCCTCCTTGCTATACTCGCCTCCTTGCTGGAATAGTTGACCTAGCTTTTCATAAACCTCAGCTAAAGTTTTGTCATACCCAATTGCCGCTACGTAGTGCTCTATCGCTGCTGTTGTATCGTCGTTTGCAAGTTTTGCCATATGCACATGCGCCTGTGCTAGCTTGGTTTTGCACACTTGACTATCTGGGCATTGTTGTAAGTAATCTACTGCTTTCTCGTAATAGGCTACTTCTCGGCCTGGTTCCAGTTCCACAGTCTTAACTTGATACGCAAAGTTAGCATGTAGCATCTCACGGCACTCGGTTAGCGCAGATGATAATATCTCATGAGTTGGGAGAGCTGCTCCGCCAACTTCGCTGAAGAACTCTACATATTTCATTTGCTGGTTTAATACATGCATATAATCCTGTATTTGCCTTTGGGCGTCCTCTTTGCCTGCTCCAATCATATATTCCTGAAATAATCTCAGAGCGTTTTGTAGAGTTGTCATGCCATCTTTAAAGCTGGTAACTTCTTCCGTAAAGACTGCTCTTAGTGCTGAGAGTTGGTCTAGGTTGAGAAATGGCGTTGCTGGCTCCTTATTAGGATAACTCTCACTATAACCCATTGAGCAGGAACCCAGCTCTTCCGACAGCCTCGTGTCGCAGGGGGTTCTTTGCGGGAAAGGCCTAATTATTACTACTTAATAAGGGAACTAGGCGTTTTTTTACAATATTTAGATTCACTCATGTTGTGTACATTGGAAACAGAAGGGACGGATGTCGTGTCTTTGTAATTTTAAAATTAATTAGAAGGTGAACAATGGCAAAAGCAAGTAATTCAACTATAGTGCAATCTATTCATCCTATAGTACAATCTATACAAGATGGTAACCCAGAACTTTTTACCCAGAGGCTAAGGGAATATCAACAGAATGGAAGTTTTGATTGTGAGTTAACAAACAGTATAATCAGTGCTTTTATGGAAAGTAGAAACGCAAAATTCTTTTCTCCAATTATAGAAAATGCTAGGAGTCTAGGTTTTTTCGGTTCGCATGAAATTATAAGTCAGGTATTTGACTTTCTTGCAAAAAATCCAAATATTGATTTTGCGATATCTCTTATTGAAGAAACGGTAGAAACTGGTGTGTTTCAACAAATTCCAACGTTGTTTACTACTAAAAGTTTAATAAAAATACAAGATCAAAGTTTTTATGAAGAATGCGTAGATGCTTCCTTTAAAGTGTTAATAAATCCAGATATTTATTTGGGTACTAAAATTAACTCAAGCCATTTGATTACTTTAATATTAAGAGAGGCAATATCAAATGATTATTTTGACTTAATAGCAAAAATTATCAGTAGCAGTGTGTGTTTAAGCAACCCTACACTAATATTAAATAGTGATACTATAGGTTCTATAATAGAACAAATACAACAAAATGGAGATCAATACTTAGAATTTGCTCATACAATATTTATTCCTCTAAGCAAATATATTCAAGAAAATAAACCTGAACAGAGCTTAATGGAGTTGTATAAAAATTTAAAGCTTTTAGTGCAGCAGTCACTTCCTGAATGCACGGATCTTAAAACATTTGAGCCAAACGAGTTTAGTACAGTTTATATAGTTGGAAATGACAGTATTTCTGATGCGGATCTTTCCGAATTTGCTAATAGATTAGGCTTGGATAGTACTTTAGGCGTAGTAGTTCTTGGAGATTTAACAAATGTAACTACAGAGGGTATAAAGCTTCTTAAAGATGCCCTTGGTAATCATGATGCGATTCTACAATTAAGTCTGGATTTGGATCCCGCTCTAGTGGAGAGGGTGAAGCTTATATCATCTACTGGTGAAATAGATAATTTTCCTGAAGATGAGTTGATCGAATTCCATAACCTTTTAGGTAACGTTGAATAAAATAGCTTTACACTAAACATAATACTATTTCCCGTGAATTGATGGGAAATAGTATTATTCATGAAGCCAGTCATCGCCTACGGTTTGTGTGTCACCCAGGCTTTTTAGCTCCGCATCATTTTCCAGGCAATAATATATGGCTTCTAGTTTATAATGGATCTTGTCTACATCAAATGCACTTAAATCACCCCCAAGCCTTGCAAAAATTTGTAGTGCTTGATTAGCTCTGCTAATGCTCTCAGCATATTGTCCATTAGAATAATACAGCTTTGACAATATAAATTGAAAATTTGCAATGCAGTAAATAGCTTCTTGAGCGTAAACAGAATGGTTATCTGTATTAGCCAATTCTTTAATCATCCCCAGAAGATTTGTTTTTATAGTGCCATGAAAATCTGGATTACAATAGACATATTGATTTGATAACAACCAACATATTTTATATATAATCAACTCTTCTGCATGCATATTGCATCTAAAAAACAAACTCCCAAGATCTGCTAATTGCTCAAATAACATTAGGTGATAAAACGCATCAGAATTTGTAACAAAATCACGCAAATCTATATGTTGAAAACTTTGTATATCTATCATGGATAGTGCGGTTTTAGGATCTTTTATTTTGGAGGATAACAAGACCAAATTTTGTACTATATAGCATATTTCCGGGGCAGTTTTTTGAGGTATACACATTGTATTGAATGCTAATCTCATTTCTCTAAAAGCTTCTTCATACTCTTGGAACCTAGCATGCACTTGCCCTTTTATGTAATGACTATCATCAAAAAAAACAAGTTCCCCACTATCTTGGCCAGAAACAACATATTCTATTACATCCTGCATATTGAGTATTATACAATAAAAATGGTGCAAAAGCTTGGTATCTAGCAATATAGAATCAGGTATCATTTCATTTTGAGCATTTTTCTCAGAATACACTTCGAGCCTTAACTCGGCTGCAATGCTCAAGGCCTCTTTTAAATACTGCCCGGCTTGATAGGGTATAATTGTTTCATTCACCATCCGGTCGACCATTTGCCAGATAGTCAGTGCAGGCTGGTCATTATCTGGCATAAGATTATAATAGTTAAATAGCGCCACTATCACTCTATCAACAATGCGATAAATATCTTGTTTTACTCTCAGTGGGCTTCCTTCTTCTTCTTCGGTGATTTTTAAAGAGAACTTCCCTACATCTTCTTGTAATAATTGGAGTGATCTTGCTTGTAATGAGCAATGCTTTTCTGCTGTCATATCTCTAAGCAAGCTTCTGTAATCATCAAACAGCTTCTTACCGTCAGCACTACTAGCAATTAGTGATACTGATCTGAGAGCTTGTACTAAATGCCTATCCGACTCAAACCAACTATCACTTTGAAACTCAAACATTTGCCTGGGAGTAAGAATCAATTCATAGTCTAGATGATTGCTATACCCTTGACGGCCAAGAGGTGTTTTGCAAGCATACCAAACAGGGCCATCAAAACAAAAGCCACCCTTTGTTACATTGTCAAAAAAGCAGATATCACTTGGGTTTTCTGATTTATAGTCATTTAAAATTTTAATTCCAGCAGCAGCAAGAAAAGTTTCACCTAAAAGAATTACTTTCATATTGAGTAATACAGTGAATTTACGAAAATACTCCTTGTATCCTTCATTATCTTCATTTATTAAGATAATGAATTCTAAGTCAGACCATGGAGTCATGGTGCCAAGTGAGAGTGACCCCATAGCTGAGATAGCATACTCACATCCATTCGGCAATTGTCCCAGATCATCAAAACATTCATCTAGCAATTGCTGTATAAAACCTTTATTAGATTCATCCACAAAGAAGGTGGCAATGTTCTTATAAAGTTCTTCCACCCGCTTTGCTCGTTCTGAGATATTCTCAATTGAGCTAATTGATTCTAATTCTTTCTTGGTTATTAATCTGACTTGCTCGAGACCAGCTTTATAGCGCGTAATTCGTTGAGGGTGATTGGTATAAAAATAATCTCTTGGTAGAGTAGCTGTGATATCTTCTTGGCAAAGAGTATGCAATAATTGCTTTTCAAGAAAACAAGCAATGTTGCTAAGATACCTGGGATAATCGTCTGATGATAAGTGCACGCCACTAATATTAGAATCCATATCATGTTTTTTAACAAATGCAGAGCAATATTGAAATATAGCTGCAGTTTTTAGATAATGATCTGAAGAGTTGTTGTTGAAGTGTAAATAAGTTTTCCCAAGGCGGTATATAATAGCAAATATTTCTTCTTTTATATCTTCGATATTAAAAGGAGAATCTGCCATTAAATATCTACTGAACACCGGCTTTAACGCTTGAGCAAAATATTGCTCTGCCTCGTCCATCTTTCCTTCGTGATAATGATTTGTGCCCGCTTGATATAAGTCACGCATTGAGTCAAGGAAATTTTGTTGACGCAGAGCTATTTGTGCTCCTGACATAAGACCTCCTATTAATAGTTATTTTATAGATTATGTTGTCTTAGTTCTTGATTCATTCTGGTTAGTTTCTGATTTATATTATCTCTTTTTAATCTAAGATCTTTAATTGCATTTTGCAGCATTAGTTTTTGTTCAACATTTATTTCTTCTTGCTGAAGCTTAATCTCATACACCCTGGCTAATCCATCATAACTATCAGCTTTTGTGTAGTGGGTATTTCTGCTTTTAGATGCGGCTAGTTTAAATAATTTTTCTATAAAATCCAGGTCTGTTTTTGGCGTAATCTTTAATTTCTGACTCATGGCGGTTTTAAGAGTAGCAAAGCTCAGATGCTTTTCATATAATTTTAGCAATGTGTTTCCTAAACTAATATATACAGCCGCAGATCTTTGAGGAATATTTTTTTCCGCAAAATCCATTAAGTCTGATAATGATTTATTACCAATAAAAAAACTGGAGATTTTATTGGTGTATTTTTCATTTTGTCTGGCATCGCTAGTAATCATCACCAATCTAGCATAGTATTTTACTATTTGTTCGGTGCAGTAGACTCTGCTGTATGAGTCATTTTTCGGCACTATTGTCTGATTAGTATGACCCGGATGATAGTTTATTTTATATGCAGTATTATCCTCTCGCAACTCACTCATTGATTTTATAGCTGCATGTAACTTCTTTACTGCTTGAGCAAAATCACCATTCTCTATATCATTATCAATTTCCTGTCTTCTTATAACTTCTAATCCACTTCTCTGGCTTAAATAGCCTTCAAAGGTCTTCAGTTTACTACCTAAATAGCTTGCCAGCTTAAAATATTGTACGGAACTCTCTACATTGCCCTGATATATATAAGTTCTGCCTAGCAAGTAAATTATTCTTGTATATATTTCAGGCAAGTCTTGGATTATGTTTAGCTCAAGATATATTTCTTCCTTGCTCAACTCATTAAAATTAATCCCTACACTACTTTTGTTTATTACATATTGTTCTGCAAATATTTTTATATGTTCAAGTAGTTTACGCGCTTTTTTATAGTTATGCTGATAGTTGGTATATTGATTAGCTAGTGCATGCAAAACATATAAACAATTCATTAATTCATAAGTAGGTACCTCCTTGCTGCTGAAATATGTATATACTTGCTGATTATCAAAGAGAGGTGCTATTTTTTCTACTTCACTCAATAATCTGTAATTTTCCTTTCTTTTTGCTTGTGTACTGATGTTATCAGAAGAAAAATGCATTGCAAAATCTGCAAGTTGTTCGTTTAATTTAACAATGTTTGGTTGAGTTTTTGGTAATAAAAATACCGACAAAGTTACGATCAGACAGATGGCTATAGCGGCAACTGCAAGCTTCAATTTTTTTGTCACTCGAAATGATGTGGTGTTATTCTCAGATGCTATGTTTTGCACTTTGCTTCCATTCCATGAACTCTGCAAAGTTTGATATTCATTTTTAAATTTTTTGGTAAGTTGAAGCAGCTCTGGTTTGTTTATAATTTTTGCGATTAAACTCAATATCGCAGAGTAATGGTCATTTATAAAATCAATATATTCTAAATTTACAAGTGTTGATTTATCAACATTTTCATCTAATAACAATGCTATGTTAAATTCTTTAGTATCCAAATTATGGTTATTTTCTAAAGTTGATGGAGCATCAATTACACAAATATTATACATACATCCAGATGTATCTTTATTTTCTGTGAGAGTAATATTTGCTAATTTCAAAAAATATTTAAGCTGGCTTAGCAGTTTTTTTGTTTGCTCATTCATATTATTATAATCAGCATTACAAATGATCTCAGTTCTATTTACAACAGCAGCTATTTTACATAAATATTTTTCAAATAATGATTGGGCAACTAAATGTAAATAATATTGCTGAATATATTGAAGTTTCCCTGATTTTTCAATAATATCAATTATAGAATCTTTGGGAATATATCCTAATTTTGCCCTTATATTATAAATATGAGCACCCACTGTCCTTGCAGAGATTGACAAAAGCCCTGATATATTTTGTATACCTCTATTATGAATAATGCATGCAATCACATCAATTTCGCGTATTGTGAATCGAATATCAGTTATTTTTTCTAAATAACGAGTATAGAGCTTATATTTATCACTCAAACTATTATGTAAACTCATAAACATTACATGTGTTTTTAATATAATTACATAATATATAAGTTTTTGTTACTTTTTTCAAACTATTTTATAAATTGATATACTCCCCATGCAGAGCAACCGTATTAAAAAGGTGTGAAAAGTTTCTGAAAAGCTGTATGCCAAGTAAGGAATTCCCAAAAATGGGGGTTCCTTACTCGGCTTTATGGAACTAATAACCCTACGCTCTGCATCCCAGTCATCATCAAAAATACGTGGTATTTTAGGCCAGCGAAGCTTCTAAAGCATCCTCATCCGCATCGCTACTTGCATCATCCTAATGCAGATAATGTTTCTTCCTGCTACTGGCTCAATAAATTCTCTGCACTGCTGTTCTCTGCAGGCATTAAATATTCTAATGCTTCGGGTAATTATAATTGTTGCTAGACAGCTCCAGAGAAA
>NVVL01000089.1 GCA_002402195.1 Rickettsiales bacterium
CTCCCATACCTCCCATTCCACCCATTCCACCCATTCCACCCATGCCTCCCATGCCGCTCATGTCTGGCATTCCTCCTGGCATGCCTCCTGGCATTCCTCCTGGAGCTCCTCCAGCAGCTTGATACACTTTCATCATGATGGGGTTGAATTTGCCTTCAAGCTCTTTTTGTTTGGCCTCGAATTCAGTTGCTTCAGCCTCAACATTAGCTTCAAGCCATTTGATTCCTTCCTCACATCCTTCAGTGATAGTGGTTTTATCTTCTTCAGTGAATTTGTCCTTCAATTTCTCGTCATTGAGAGTGTTCTTCATGGAGAAACAATAGTTCTCAAGTGCGTTCTTGGATTCAATTTTCTTCTTCACAAGGTCATCAGCATCTTTGTATTTCTCGGCGTCATCAACCATTTTCTTGATTTCTTCTTGAGATAATCTTCCTTTGTCGTTGGTAATGGTGATTTTCTGTTCTTTTTGAGTTCCTTTGTCTTGAGCGGAGATGTTCATGATACCATTAGCATCCAAGTCAAAAGTGACCTCTACTTGAGGAACACCTCTTGGAGCTGGTGGGATTCCGTCTAAACTGAACTTTCCGAGGATATTGTTGTCCTTGGTCATGGTTCTTTCACCTTCGTAGACTTTAATCTCTACTCCTGGTTGGTTATCAGCATAAGTGGTGAAAGTTTGTCCCTTTTTGGTTGGGATTGTGGTGTTTCTGGCGATCAAAGTAGTCATAACTCCTCCAGCTGTTTCAATACCAAGTGACAATGGAGTCACATCTAAAAGCAAAAGATCTTTAACTTGAGCGTCATCTTCACCAGTCAGGATAGCAGCTTGAACTGCAGCTCCGAAGGCAACAGCTTCGTCAGGGTTAATTGTTCTGTTGGGTTCTTTTCCATTGAAGAAGTCTTGGATCATTTGTTGAACTTTTGGGATTCTTGTTGATCCTCCAACTAAGACAACATCATGGATTTGTCCCTTTGAGAGTTGAGAATCTTTCAAGACATTCTCAACTGGAGCAATACATTTTCTGAACAAGTCAATGCACAATTCTTCGAATTTAGCTCTAGAAATGCTGGCATTGTAATCTTCACCTTCAGCAAGTGCATCGCATTCAATGGGAGCTGAAAGAGCAGCTGAGAGAATTCTCTTTGCCTTTTCGCATTGAGTTCTGAGTCTTCTGAGAGCTCTGTCATTTCCTCTGATGTCAATTCCAGATTTCTTTTTGAAGTCTTCCATGCAGAATTCTACAACTCTGTTATCAAAATCTTCTCCTCCCAAATGAGTGTCACCATTGGTTGCCTTGACTTCGAAGATACCGTCATCGATGGTCAAAAGAGACACATCAAAGGTTCCTCCTCCAAGATCAAAAATGAGTACGTTTCTTTCTTGTGCTCCCTTTTTGTCAAGTCCATAAGCAATAGCAGCAGCGGTTGGTTCATTGATAATTCTCAAAACGTTCAATCCGGAAATAGCTCCTGCATCTTTAGTGGCTTGTCTCTGTGAGTCATTGAAATAAGCGGGAACAGTGATGACAGCGTTCTTGATTGGCTTGGAGAGATAACTTTCAGCAATCTCTTTCATCTTGATCAAGACCATTGAAGAGATTTCTTCAGCATGGAATTTCTTGAATTCTCCCTTGTGTTGAACAACAATTTGTGGCTTTCCGGCTGTGCCTTCTTCAATTTTGAAGGGCCATAATTTCATGTCACTCTGGACGGTCTTATCTCCAACCTTTCTGCCAATGAGTCTCTTTGCATCATAAATTGTGTTCTTGGGATTTCTTGCGCATTGATTTTTCGCCGCGTCTCCAATAAGACGTTCATCGTTTGTGAAGGCGACGTAAGATGGGGTTGTTCTGTTTCCCTGATCGTTTGGAATGATCTCTACTTTCTCATTCATCCAAACTCCAACACATGAGTAGGTAGTACCTAAATCGATACCAATTGCGGTTCCTGTAGCTTTAGTCATTTGATAGTTTTTGATTTTTTTATTTAAATATTCTCAACGCGTCATTTTATAGTTAATTAATTTTACGAGAAAATTCTAATGGAAATTTCCAGAAACTTCCATACCGACTAAATTCTTTTCACAATGCTTTTCTTTTTTTAGCTGTGTTCATGAAGGGTCTAAGCACCCATTCCTTCTGCGCGTCCACCATATCTACTGTACCAAGTGAAATCTGGTACGGTTTGAGCTCAAATCTTGGTCCTATTTCTTTCAACTTAACCGTTTTATGATCATCCTTCTTAAACACATGATGTCTGAAGCTTATGTAATCAGAATAATTGGCAAATGTCATTGTTCGTTTTGAGTCTACCTTGGGAACTGGAAATAGATACTTCAATACATCTGAGATTCTATCTCCAAGTCTCGTTGTGAAATTATGGAAGACCAAATGTGGATTCTACTCGCTCATGGTGTCAATTTAATCTTTTAAATCGTGTCTCAATATGACATTGGCGAGTCCAAAGTATGCCGTTGGACCTTAAGGCAAATGTGAAACAATCATCCCATCTATAGCGTTTAAAACCCCATAAAACTTACCAGGTTCACCATTATGTTCATGTAAGATGATTAAATCAGTAAACCCTTGAGTCTAACAGATGTTAACAAGATCCTTGATCACGTAATTCCCTCGATTGGCTCGAATTGCATTAGGGATAATCAATCTAATCTCCTTAACAAACTATAACAATCGTTAAGAAGGATCTCGACATGTGGTGATTAAAACTTTGGGATCTCTGTACTTCGCCTCCTCATACTCATCATCAATATGACTTCTTTACACTTATCTATCAACATTCCATCCTTACCAATAGTATTATCATCATCTAATCCAACTTATTTCACCAATTCTTCTTTCTCTTTTCTTAATTCATTAGGAATAGCAGTGTCATTATCTAATGCCTGTTTGATTCTTTATTTTTTATCAGCTAAAGTCCTGTCTTTGAGTTCTTTTCCTTTCGTAAAGAGATATTCTTTTCTCAGCCTAATATTCTTTCTATTCATATTTATTAAAATTTAAAATGAACCAACAATATTCGCATCTCGAACAACAACGTGAAGAAGATCTCGACGAGATTGGAGATGTAAGTTACACTCATTCATGGTTAGATCGCGCAACGATTAAAGTATTCTGCTCAAGACATATCACTCGAAATCGATAACTAAGGATCTAAAATGAAAAAGGTGAACAAAGATGCAGGAGATGCTTAGACGAAGCAATCATCCATGAACAAGAAGATAACTGATTTGCTGAAAACTAATGACTCAAGTACGATGAAAACTATTTGTATGTTGACTTGTATTTTAATTGTACTCATTCTGCTCGTTGCTCTCAGATGAAGTGATTTATTTAATTATTTAATTTACTACTAAGATGTCTAACTAATTGGAAGATAAACAAGTTTTCTGCATTGAGGTGTGTTCTAACTGCTCAGAGCACAACTGGAACACAAGACACAATGAAGCCAAATACAATGAATTTTTCTCAAAAGGTTAGTTCTTCTTGTTAATTTTTCAGTTGCAAGCTCTATTTAAGAACGGTTACCTTAAGCTGTGGTCTTTAAGAATCAAGTTCCCAAAATGTATTTAGACTTTCCATTGTACTTCAATCTCATCAATAATGAAGATGAAAACTCTCCTATCTACGATTAAGTCCCACGTATTGGAGCCTTTGAAATCTCCTTTGAAGGATAACTTATATTCTCTAAGCTTGAGCACTAACTTTGGCCATCAATCTAAAGGATAACAAACAAATGTGAAGGGCTTATTGAAGCTTTGAAGAATGGTGAAGATCCTTCTCCTTATTTAAAAGCAACTCCGTAGAAAAAAGAAGAAAATAAGCAAATGATATAATCTTAAACTCCTCAAAAGCCCGCTCCAATGATGTAATCAGCTAAGAAAGATTAAGGATCAAGTCAAAAGTTTCAGACTAAGAATCAGCAGCCTTCTTTTTCGTCAACAGGGTCTAAACCAAAGCAAGAATCTTCTCCTCCAAAGGCTGTTAAGCCGAAAGCTGAGCCCTAGAAAGTAGCTCCTGTTTAAGCTCCAGTTGTTACGAAAGTAGATAAACCAAAGCCTGAACCTGTAGTTGAATCTAAACCCGTTCCAGTAGAACCAGTTTATGAAGATGAAGTGTATGAAGATGATCATCCAACACCTACAGAAGAAAATAAGAACGATATTAGTGATTAAAAAAGAGGAAGTAAATTTATTGATGAAGAAACTGCATCAATGATCCGTAAAGATACTCAAAGAACTGCTCCTAGAGAAGACACAAATGCACATGAACCAGATGAAGATTTAATATAATCAATCAATGATGAACCAGCAGAAGTGTAAAAGGAAGAACCAAAACCAGTAGAGAAAGCAGAATCAGTCTAAGAAGAGCCAGTTGAAGAAGTTCCCTAAGAACCTGTTGTTGAAGCTCACCGTTATTAAGAGACAATTGATAAACTTCTTAAATCTAAAAACACACATTCTGGAAATTTAGCACTCAAATAATTCAATGAAGATGAATTTAAGGGGCTTTCTGATGATAACTAAGAGAGATTAATCACCTTATTAAAACCTTCAGTTTCTGATGGTGATCAATGGGTTGGGATGGATACTCTTTAACCTTCTGATTATCAAGATTTTAAACCTTATTTTAGTAAAATAATGTAGGGAATTCATGAAAATAAAGCACCAGATTATAAGTTCAACTTTGACTCTACAAATGCGAAAGAAGGAAATTATGAGGTGATAGTACATCGAAACTTAAACAATTATTAATTTGAAGAAAAAGTTGATTTAAGCAAATTATAACAAAATGCTGGTATAGAAGCAGGATGTAATGGAGATCATATAACTCTGCATTAAAAAGGGGATGATTTAGATAAACTCCTCTCAGTAATTTAAATAACACATACTGCTTTACAAAAAGATATTGCTTTTGATGAAGAGTTTGGTTATCTACGTAAAAATCCTTTTTAAATTGGAAAATCAGATTTTGAAGTTATTGCTGAGATTAAATTAGCTTACTTGAGGAATAATCCAGATGCTGCAAAACTAGTTGAAAAAGGTATAAGCGGAAAATTTTCTTCAGATGATACAATTTAATTAACAGGAGTAAATTCGTGGGGAAGTTCTCCTTGGAAGGTTGTTTGTCTACTTTCTAAAACAATTAATGCTTTTAGAACCGCTGATGAATAAGCAAAGCCAAAGACTCCATCTCCAGAGCCGCCAGCTGCTGAACCAGTTGTAACTGATCCACCTAAAACAGAAGAAGCTGCTCCTCAGCCAGCTGAAGTTGTTGAGAAAACTACTGAGTAAGATCAGTCTTCTTCACAGGCAGCTGTTCCTACGGAGGAAAACAAAGACGACGGTAAAGCGGAATCTGTTGCTAAAACTGAAGAGGATGCAAAGATAGATGATGCTTCTGTCAAAGGCGAGACTCAAAGTGATGCTCCCGCATCAGAGTCGAATTAAAAAGTTGAAACTCCAAAAGAAGCCAGTCCAAAGAATGATTAAATTTAAAATGTTGAAGAAAATAAAGCCGATGCTGCTCCAGCTGTTGAAACACCTGATTAAACTAAAGATGCTGAACCTCCTAAAGATGAACCCAAAGATGAACCCAAAGATGAACCTAAAGATGAACCCAAGGTTGAGTCCAAAGATGAGCCAAAGGAAGATGTAAAAGACGAACCAAAATAAGATACTCCAAAAGATTCACCCAAAGAAGCTCCTAAAGATGATGACTAAAGTGCTTAATAAATAGACGACACCCCTGCTGCTCCAGTTGAAGAATCTGTAGATAAACCTGCAGAAATATCAAAAGAAGATAATAAATAAGAAGATGCTAAGCAAGAAGATCCTGCTGCATCAGTTGAAACAGGAAAAGAACCAGCTGATGATCCAAAAGTGGATGCAGTAAAAGAGACTGCAAAAGAGAGTGATGTTGAAGAAGGAAAGGGAGAATCTCCGGCTCCAGCCAGTGATAAAGTTCCAGAAGCATCCCAAGATGACATAAAAGCAGATGCAAGCGGAACAGGAGCGGCAGAGAGTTAGTCAAAAGAAGGTACACAAAATGATGACCCAAAAAAACCATAAGATGACAAAGATGAATAAGCTTCTTAAGGGAACCTTTGATTTTGATTTAAAATAATATACTTAAATTCATTTCAATGGCTCTCCATTTGGTCCTTTTTAATCCATTTATGAACACACAATAATTGCGATAAAGGCTATTGTTATCATTACCAACAGAAAGATCACTATTTTGTCTGAGAGAAAGTTTCTTGCAAAATATTTCAGCAAATACCCCAATCTGTGCAATTTAGTCTCTCGAACATCTGAATCTTCATCTTCAGCTGGTTTAACGGGGAATAATGGCACGGCAGCATCAAGATCTCTTGGAGTCATGTCATCAGTGACAGTAACAGTAATTGACTCATGATTAGTGGGTGGTCCATAGGCAGTAGCAGGTGACTCGCCTTTTACATGATCATAAACCTTCTTGACTCCAGTTTAGCTACAATATTCATTCAACTATTATACATATTTTTCAAATTTTCCTATTCATTTAATCAATCCTTACTAATTTAAGATTCTTTATATTGATCATCATTCATCATAGAAATTTAGTCTTTATATTCACGCAAACATTATTCGAAAGTTTCAATATCTTCAACAGCTTTATCCTTTTCTTTTGGCTCTATATCTCCATTTTTAAGCTAATACCATTATGAGATTCCTTACACATTCTAAGATAAAGGAATTGATAATCATATCAAGATTTTAAAGTTTCTCGTCATATTTTTCAAACTTTCCTTCCATTTTAAAAGTTTATTAAATATCAATTCAATTAAAACTAA
>NVVL01000090.1 GCA_002402195.1 Rickettsiales bacterium
ATAATTATATGAAATAACGCATGAAAGAATACTCAGATGAACTCACAAATAAATACATGAACAAAAATGCATAGAAAACAAAATGCATAGAAAAACCCCCAGCAACTTTGCTGAGGGTTTTTGCTGAGTAAAACTACAATCCCATTATGATCTGATATCATAGTCTGACATTATGATCTAACATCACAAGCTGGAACCATATTTAATATGCAGCTACTATTTCTTCATCCCGAAAGATAGTCCGCCGAACTTCTTGTTGAAGTCGCTGACGGTTTTGTTTGACTGGTTCACTGAGTGAGCGCCGTCTTTGTTCCAGGCAGGGTGCTTGCGGAAATCTACATCCATAAGAATCTCGCCAGACTTCAAAGTTGAAGCAGTGACGAACTTATCCTTACCAATGCTGATTGTTAGCTCCTTATATGCTGGGTGAATGTCTTTTTTCATGCTGATGCCTCTGTCTTTTCCGTTTGCTTCTTCGCGATCTCTCTTTTTACCTTCTTTGCCTTGATGGACATTAGAGAGTCCTTCGCGCCAAGCATGAATGCATCAAAACCACCGAATTTTTCGATGGTGCGCATGGTTTTCACTACGATTTTCATTCTGTATTTTTCGCCAGTAAGTTCGCTAGAATATACTACGCTCTTTACGTTTGGCTCAAAACGTCTTCTGGTTTTTCTTTGCGAGTGCGACACATTATTGCCATATTGCACTCCAACGCCTGTTAATTCACATTTGCGAGACATCTTATTAAATCCCTGTATAACTTAATTATTATTTCGATGGGTAGAATACATATTTTTACTGTGCGTGTCAAGGGCGATGAGGAAAATAGTGACATTTCTCCGCCGGGGTCATACTAAGAAGAAATATGCTAGCCCCAGGAAGCTGAAGAAACCTATGGCGTCCGTACAAGTAGTCAGAAAAACTCCGGAGGCTGCGGCAGGGTCGATCTCCATGTTGTTTAGCATGATTGGGATGGATGAACCGAACAGGCCGGCTAGCGTGAAGTTGATTACCACCGCGGCTGCGAATACTAAACTTAAATATATGTCGGAAAATAAGAGATATGTTAGCATCATGCCGATGAATGCTAGGATAATGCCGTTTAGAGCGCAGGAGAGCACCTCTTTGGTTACAACCCTGGACGTACTCGAGCTTGTGATCTCGCGACTGCCTAAAGCGCGGATGGTCACAGTCATGGCTTGTGTGCCGGCGCTGCCGCCCATCGATGCTACAATCGGCATGATTGTTGCAAGGGTCACTAGCTTTGCGATCGTGCCGCTGAATTGGTTGATGACCAGGGATGTTAGGCAGGCGAAAATGAGGTTTACGAATAACCACGGAAAGCGGTGCCGCACCGTGGTGCGCAGGCTGTGGAAAATATCGGTGTTGTGGATGCCGGCAAGGTGCAGGAGCTCGCTTTCGGCTTGGTCCTCTACTATATAGAGCATGTTGTCGATGGAGATCGTGCCTAGCAACTTGCCTTGGCGGGTGATCACGGGGACTATGGTGAGCGCGTATTGCTTGAAGATAAAGGCCAGGTCGTCTAGCGCGGTGTGCGCATCGACGGACTTGAACTCGCGGCTCATGATCTTCTCAAGCGGGGTGTTTCGCTCGCTCTTTAGCAGGGTGCTGAGCAGTATGGTGCCGACGGGCTTGTCACGCGGGCTGACGATTATGGCAGCGTGGAAATCGGCGCTTATGTCGCTTCTGCGGATGAAATCGATCGCTTGGCCTGCCGTCCAATGTTGCCCAAATGACACGAAATCTTTCTCCAAAGCGCGGCCGACAGTGTCTTCCGGATAGAGGAATCCCTCGATGATCTGCTGGCGCATGGCTGGGCTGAGCTGAGCAAGAAGAGCGTCCTTGAGATCCGGGCTCAGGGCTTCGGCTATCTCGATGGAATCCTCGATGTCGAGGTCGTCGATTAGCTTGGCGCTCTTGGCAATGCCGATTGACTCAATGGCGGGCTGCTTGTTGGCGTCGCTGAGACAGGCGATAGTTTCCGGGTTCAAGCGAGAGGTAATCGCGGGGAAAATCACCGGGTAGAGCTTGTGGGGGGTGTTGTCGAGGAAATCAGCAAGATCTGCGTAGTGTAGATCTAGCATAGAGTCGATGGCGTCACCCAAGCGGTCATTATTGATTAAATAGGTGATGTGAGCAAATTGCTCCGCGAATCTGTCTTGATGATCTGGTAATATTGCGTTTTGCATAATAGCCACCTTGCTTATTGGGAGTGACATAAAAGCAATTCCCATTATCTGTATGCAGGAAGACTAACACAAATGCCAGCTTCCCCTAACCGAAAATAAACTAACTTGCCTCAGATTCATATATATAATGTATCTGGTGCGGCCGAGAAGACTCGAACTTCCACTCCTTATCAGAACAGCGACCTCAACGCTGCGCGTCTACCAATTCCGCCACGGCCGCGCGGATTTAATGATTGGTATAACAAATTTGCACGAGGAAAGCAATTGAATTCTGTTAATAAAATATGCTAAAGCTTAAATAAGCCAATTACTCCTAGCAAAAGCTGGAGTAATTGGCTTATTTAGGTGGTGTTTTTATGCGCTTACCGGGCTTTTATGCGCTAGTTAACATTGTCAAGCAATGGCTTTTTCGGCAAAGCTGGCTTGAAAAACACATCAGGCACGGGGCTTGGCACTGTTATTATATTTGAATGTTTTCCTAACCAAATTTTAGGATCCATTCTAATTTCCTTTAGCGCATTCTTACCATAATAATGTTTTACGTGCCACTCTATATCACTTGGTCCATAAACTTCGATAGGACCAAACTTATATTTCTTTAAAGGGAAGAACTTATCTCTAGGAAACCAAACTTTAGAATATAACTTTCTCATATTCCAGTTGACCATCTCTACCGTGTTTTTTTCCTTATTTTCAAACATGATATTTATATCAATGGCTGGGAGTGTGTATGACATCTCAGGATGAACAAGTTTATTTGGAAGAAATATGCGATATACATCTTCATCCCAAAGTATTTTGTAACCTAGTTTTTCAAGCTCAGGAGCAAGCTCTATCAGCTTATGCTCATCTTCTTGCATCAACATGATATCCACATCATCATCCCACGGTATGAAACCACCATGTCTAATAACCCCTAAAGCAGTGCCACTTTCAACAGCATATTTAATTTCAAATTTTTCAAATAATTCAGTAGTGTCCTTCAACATTTGATATATCTCTTGCACCATCCAATCACCAGAGAATGTGGTATCGATGATTTCTTGCGTGGTTTTAGGATGAATTACCTCACCTCTATAAGAATATTCATGAGCTAGTCTTTGGTAAGACAATCTCCACTTAAAATAACGGTACCCCGTGAAAACACTCGTTACTAAAAGCACAAAGGACATAAGCGCTAGAATTATTATCGTGTTAGTTTGCTTATTTGACATTTTAATTCAATATTTAGTTTTTTATTTTCAATAATTTCGTTACTGAACTCTATCAAGCAATGCTTCTTTTGGCAGAGCTGGCTTGAAAAACACATCAGGCGCGGGGCTAGGCACTGTTATTACATTTGAATGCTTTCCTAACCAAAATTTAGGCTCTATCTTTAGTTCTTTCAAAACGCTCTTGCCATAACGATGCCCCACATACCATTCTATATTATTTGCGCCATAAACTTCGATAGCACCAAATTTATATTTCTTTAAAGGGAAAAATTTATCCTTAGGTAACCAGTTTGTTGGTAACGCCTTTTTTATCTTCCAATTAAGCGGCTCCACTATGTTCTTTTTCTTGTTTTCGAACATAATACTCACATTAATAACTGGCAATGTGTATCTGCGCCCAACATAGCCTTTCTTGCTTTTGAAAAATATACGATACAGATCTTTATCCCAGATGATTTTGTAGCCTAATTTCTCGAGTTCAGACGTAATAGATATTAGCTTTGACTCGTCTTTTTGCATTAACATTATAGCTGCATCATTCCCCCAAGGTAGCAACCCACCATGCCTGACTATTCCGAGTGCAGTATCACCCTCAACGGCATAACTCATTTCAAATTTATCAAATAATTCAGTGGTGTCTTTCAACATTTGATACAGCTCTTGCACCATTTTGTCGTTAGAGAAAGTAACATCGATAATTTCCTGATTGGTCTTAGGATACGCCAGTTTGTCCCTATAGCGGTATTCCTGAATAGTCGCTTGATGCAGCGATTTCCACTTGAAATAGTGATACCCAGAAATTATACACCCAACCAAAAGCAAAAATGAAACAACTGACAGAATTCTTATTATATTAGTTTGTTTTAACATTTTGATGCAATATTTAGTTGTTGTTTTGATAACCAGGCAGTACAATAGGTGCTTTCCAATTAAAATGCAACTGCTTATCTACTTGAAGATAACCACTAAGCTTAAATACATTACTTATAACTACATCCAGGTTTTAATCTAATGCCGCAGAAAACTATAGGAATATATCCCGGAACGTTTGACCCCATCACTAATGGGCATGCTGATATTATTGCGCGGGCTAGTAAGATCACTGATGAACTTGTGCTGGCGATCTCGGAGTCAACTGTTAAGAATCCTATGTTTTCTATAGAGGAGCGGTGTGAGATGGCTAGGATCTATCTTGATAAATATAACATCGCCTCTAATGTTAAGGTGATGCCTTTTGAAGGGTTGCTCGCGAAGTTTGCTAGCAGTGTTGGAGCCCAGTTTATTGTCAGAGGCCTACGCGCGGTTTCGGATTTCGAATATGAATTCCAAATGGCCTGCATGAATGCGCGAATGGATAGTACGATAGAAACTATATTCCTGCCAGCGTCGGAAAAAAATCAGTTTATATCCTCAAGATTAGTGAAAGAAATCGCAAGCCTTGGAGGGAATGTTTCAGAATTTGTGATTCCAGAAATCGAAGAGAAACTTATAAAATATTATAATATCTCTAATGAATAATGCGAAATGTAGCTTGCAGATAAACTTGCAAACGATCAAAGAAAACTATATCGCCTTACGCAAATTATGCATTGGCTCCGAGGTCGGGGCGGCTGTTAAGGCTAATTCATATGGGCTTGGAGCGTCTCGGATAGCGCCTGTTCTTCAGGAATCCGGGTGCAAGCATTTTTTCGTAGCCACCTGCGAGGAAGGAGTTGATTTGCGTCAGACTCTCAGAGGGGATGCAAATATTTATGTTTTAAATGGCGTTTTTCAGAATGAGTTGGAATATTTTATAAATCATAATTTAACTCCCGTTTTGAATAATCCAGAGCAAGTTGAAATTTGGCAACATTACGCAGCACGCCATGGAAGGAGGCTGCCTTGCTTTATTCATATAGATACCGGAATGCACAGGCTTGGCTTTTCCAGCGCAGAGGCCAGCGAACTTGAGCTTGATCTTCTGCGTAATAATCTGGATATATTATGCGTGATGAGCCATCTTGCCTCAGCAGAAGAGGTGGATAATCCGTTTAACAAGACCCAGCTTGAGCGGTTTACTCAGCGTTCGGCTAAATTTGGCGATATCAAACGGAGTTTGGCTAATTCTAGTGGAATTTTTCTTGGCAGGGACTATCATTTCAATCTCGCGCGTCCGGGAGCTGCTTTATATGGAATTAACCCTGCACCCTATCTTGAGAATTTAACGCTTAAAAACCCGGTTAAATTATCCGCGCCGATCATTCAGCTGCGCGACCTCCCCCCGGGAGAGTCAGTTGGTTATAATAGCACGCACACTAACAGAAGAGGTGATAGTTGCTCAATTGCCACTATTGCGATTGGGTATGCTGACGGCTTGCATCGCGCGCTCAGCAATAAGGGGGTGCTCTATATAAACGGGTTCGAGGCACCGATTATTGGCAGAGTTTCTATGGATTTAACTGCTATTGACCTCTCAAATATTCCAAAGAATGATGTGTTTTTAGGCCAAATGGTCGAGGTGATCGGGGAGAATTCGTCTCCAGATGAGCTTGCTAAATTCTGCGGCACAAATGGGTATGAAATATTAGCCACGCTTGGCAAACGTTTTAAAAAGATATATACTGGATAATAGTTAGGAAATACTGATCAATAGGCAAAAAAATCTTCGGGTAATTAAGGTCTGCAAGATAATTAAATACAAGATAACAAATAATTTGGTAATATGCTCTCTTCTGTTCGTTATATAGGAAATCGCTCGATAAATGGTGCCCAGCGGCTTGGCGTGCTGACTATGTTCATAGCCGAAGTGATGGCCGGCATGGCAAAGCGCCCGCTATATCTCAAACTTATCGGCAGACAATTAATAACTATCGGCTATTTCTCACTGCCAATAGTCGCAATGACTGCCCTGTTCTCCGGAGCCGTGCTTGCGCTTCAGAGCTACACTGGATTCTCGCGTTTTTCGGCTGAGAGCTCTATTGCAACAGTTGTTGTGCTTTCTATCACGCGGGAGCTGGGGCCTGTGCTTGCTGGCCTTATGGTTGCCGGGCGCGTTGGAGCCTCTATTGCTGCGGAAATTGCTACTATGCGAGTCACAGAGCAAATTGATGCATTATATACATTATCGACCAATCCAATTAAATATCTGGTTGTTCCGCGCGTGATTGCAGCGGTGGTCACCCTGCCCTGCCTCGTGCTGATTGGAGATGTTATAGGCGTTATGGGGGGATATTTAGTGAGCGTTTATAAGCTTGGTTTTAATGGCACAAATTACCTCATAAACACTGCAACATATTTGGAGTCGATAGATGTGATTTCAGGACTTGTGAAAGCGGCGGTGTTTGGGTTTATTATTTCAATAATGAGCTGCTATCACGGATATCATTCAGGCAAAGGAGCGCGGGGAGTTGGGGCTGAGACGACTGGAGCGGTGGTAAGTTCTTCC
>NVVL01000091.1 GCA_002402195.1 Rickettsiales bacterium
GATAGAAAAATATTGCGAATGACACTAACATGCCCATCAGTGCAACTCTGCTTCCTACATACACATTTACAAAATTCATTTCCCATTGTGTATTAATACTCAAGTATAAAAATATATATAATAATAGATGTAGTTACTGAGATATTATGACAGCATTGTCAATTAACTTACCAGATTCTCTCACCAAAGAAAGCACTAGATTTGCTAAGGAACTTGGTATGTCTAGAACAGAATTTATCAAACGGGCAATTATTCATGAACTAGCAGACCTCAAAAAAAAACAAGAAGAGGCGAAAATTATTAATAGCTTTGCTGCAATGAAAAAAAGTAAAACCTATATAAAGCAAACAATCCAGACTATAGAAGAATTTGAAGATATATTACCAAGTGAGCAAGTGCAGTGGTGGAAAAAGAAATAATCTTGACGCGGGGAGGGATATATTTAGCAAAGCTCAACCCTGCCAAAACCTCAGAGCCAGGCAAAATAAGGCCAGTTATATTACTAAACTCCGAGGACATACTAGACTCAGTTCCACCAGTGGTTTTTATTTGCCCTTTAAGCAGTAAGTCCGAGAGTAATTTTTCTAACATCCACCTAAAACTTCTTCCGCGTGATAACTTAGAAGTAACAAGCTTTGCGCTTATTGAACATTGTCGCTCTGTTTCGCTTACACGCATCATCCACCCACGAATTGCACAAGTCACCAAGTGCGAGCTATCCTCCGTGTTTTCTCGCCTAAAATTGATACTCGACATTTAATGCTTTCATCTGAACTTAATACCCAGCTTCCGCTGGATTTAGCAGATTTTAATGGTATTTTCGGTGATAATCACTTATCTTCAATTCAAGTGAATTCTTGTAATTAATCGATGATAATAACAAAAAGAAAGTTCTTTATAGTCTGGCTGCTTGGTTTCATGAGTGGCTTTACTTTGATGATTAGCGGAAATACTTTGAATTTCTGGCTGGCTAAAGAAAATATAGATCTACAAACAATTGGCGTGTTTGCACTGATATCCATACCTTATGCGATTAATTTTACCTGGGCTCCGATCTTCGATACAGTAAAATTACCGATATTAAATAAACTCTTTGGCAAAAGATTATCGTGGCTCTTATTAATCCAGATCCTGCTCAGCTCTGCAATATATGTAATGAGCACTCTCAGCCCCACCTATGCGCTTGAACTGCTAGCTATATGCGGGTTTGTGATTGCATTCCTGGCCTCTGCGCAAGATACTATCCTCGGGGCAATGCGCACAGAGATGGTGGATAAAAACCGTCAGGGCGAGATTGCTGGGATGTATGTTTTTGGCTATAGAATAGGGATGCTTGCCTCAAGTTCTGGTGCGATTTATATTTCACAATATGTTCATTGGGGCTTGGTTTATGAGTTATTCAGCGTGATTACAATTGCGTTCCCGCTCATATTGCTTTTATTTACGAATGATTTATTACCCATCAAGCAAGAATTCACACCCAAGGTAGAGGATCCTAATACAAAACCTGCCTTGCAAAAATCTGCCTTACATAGGAAGATGATTGATTTCTTCTCTGAAATATTAAAACCAGTTGGAAAGCCGAAATATATAATATTCGTGCTGATTTTCTTGGCGCTATACCGCCTGCCAGATAATTTTATCTCCATGATGATTAACCCGTTCTTGCTTCATATCGGGTATGATGAGTTTGAAATCTCCACAGCAGGCAAGCTGTTTGGCACGAGCGCTGCAATGATTGGTGGGTTTTTGGCTAGCTATATCATGAAAAAGAAAAACCTATATGATAGCCTGCTGATCTTTGGTTCTGTGCATGCGATTGCCCATTTATTTTTTGTTCTGCAAGAACTATACGGCAAGAATTTATATATGCTATTTGTCGTCATCGGGTTTGAAGGCGTGAGCGGAGGCATGAGCATGGCTGCATATATCGCCTTTATCGCATCACTATGCCAGGGGAAATTCAGAGCTACACAATACTCCTTTTTCTCCTCAATGATGGGGTTTTCCAGGTCAATATTCCCTGCTTTATCTGGGTATATAGTGTCTAGCTTTGGATGGACGGTGTTTTATTTATTCACAACCATCGCCACCCTGCCCTCATTAATGATGATATTATATTTGGAAAAACTACAAAAACAAAATAGCTCAGAGGAAAAATGATAGATATTATTATAGTATTCTCATATCTGATGATCTTGCTCTTTATTGGGGTGTATCAAAGGTCGAAGCTTGCAGGGTTTGCAGGCTTTGCTCGTATTGGTGGCAAGCTTCAAAAAAACAGGTTGATATTAGTTGCCACCATATTTGTCTCATCCATCGGGGGCGGCACTACGTTCGGAATTTCAGAAAAGGCATTTGCCGAAAATATCGCATATAGCTACGGGCTTTTCTTTGCAATTCCGGTGGATATACTGATTGCTATATATATCATACCCAGGCTTGCCAAACATTACGGAGCAGAGACGATAGGCGATATTATGGAAGTATATTACGGCAAACCAGGCAGATATATTGCAGGGTTTTCTGCTATATTAGTTTCCGTAGGCCTTGTTGCTGCTCAAATTAGCGTTAGTGGCCGGATATTCGAATATATTCTGCAGATAGAGTATGTATGGAGCGTTGTTTTTAGCTATGCTATCATCGTTATATACACCACAATTGGGGGGTTTAGATCTGTTTTATTTGCGAATTTATTACAATTTTTTGCTATTCTAATCGCCATTCCAATGATTTCAATTTTTGGGATTTATCAGATTGGGCTAGATAATTTCACCCAGCTGGTTCCTGCAAGCAAGGTTTCCTTTTTTGACAATCCAGATCTCCTCAGCACTACAATCGCTGCTACGCTAGGCTTTGCTGTGATGAATATGTTCCCAACCTTCATTCAAAGAGCGCTTATTAATAAAGATGCAAAGGCTACTAGCCGGGCGATATATATCAAATCAAGCATTTATGCCATTTTCTTGGTATTTATCACCCTCAATGGCCTAATCGCATTCATAAAATACCCGGATTTGGAGCCAAGCCTTGCCCTGCCATATTTAATCGACCATATGATCCCCACTGGTCTGCAGGGGCTTGTTGTGGTTGGGCTGCTTGCTGCCGTGATGTCAACAGCGGATTCTGACCTTAATATTACCTCGATCACTATAGTAAAGGATTTCCTGAGCCCTATATTCTCGGTTCAAAATCAGGATAAAATGCTGATGCTTGCCCGTGTGATCAACATAATCGTTGGTAGTTTTGCGATTATCATCGCCTTATGCTTTACAAGGGTGGTGGATCTCGTGATCTTCATAGCAGGGTTTTGGAGCCCTGTAATCCTTGTGCCTTTGGTGCTTGCTCTGTTTGGTATTGTGATTAGTAAAAGAGGGATGATATGCTCATGTTTTTCCGGCGTTGCTAGCTTTATTTTATGGGAGAATTATTGTGCAAGCGAGCATTGCTTCAAAGGCGTGTTCGTTGGAGTTATGATGCATTTATTTGTATTTTCAATATGGCGAATCTATACAAAGCGTAATTCTGTGATTAGCTAGCTTCTTTTTGCAAATAGGCAATAACATCAGCAACCTGCGTAGGTTTTTTGATCCCCCTGAAGGACATCTTCGTACCAGGCAGATATTTACTAGGTTTGGTCAAGAAGGCAAACATATTCTCCTCGTCCCAGCTACCGCCAGAGGCTAGCATCGCTTTTGAATATGCAAAGCCTGGTTTTTCACCCTTCTGGGCATTAACGATATTCCATAGATTAGGCCCTACCTTATTCGACCCATTCTTATTGACCGTATGACAAGAGACACATTTCTTAAAGATTTTCCTGCCAGCCTCAGCGTTAGCACTGGCCATAAGAATTTTAATATCAACAATTTCTGCAGAAGCTTTTGTAGCCTCAGCGACAGTTCCTTCTTCTGCGACTTCAACTTGATATCCGCGCTGCGCTACTTCCAGCTTTGGTTTATATAAAGCATTTGCCACCACGCCAACAATCATAGCAATCAAACTTGCTACTAATATTGCAGCAGCCATTTTATTTAGTTCTAAATCTGACCCTGACATAATTCCTCATTCATGGTAACTACAGAATTTACTAATCCACCTCTTCCAAAGACCAGCGAGCTCTAGGCTTGAAGTCCATACCATTTATTGTACCCGCTTTAAAACGCTCTAGTCCAGTAAAAGCTATCATTGCGGCATTATCTGTGCATAGTTTTGTCGGCGGTGCAACAAAATTATACCCTAGCGAAGCAGAAAGCTCGGTAAGTGCGCTCCTGATATTATTATTTGCAGCCACCCCGCCAGATATAACAATCTGTTTGGAGGTGCATAATTTTTCATATTCTCTTATAGCATACTCAGTTTTACGAGTTATGATATCACATACTGTTTGCTGAAAGCTTGCGGCTATATCGTGGATATCTTGCTTCTTTAGCGGAAGTAATTTCTCGATCTGCAGACGCACAGCAGTTTTCAGCCCGGAAAATGACATATCACAATTTTGACGCGAAAATAACGGGCGAGGAAAGTCAAACCTAGCTGAATCTCCATCTTTAGCCATCTTTTCAACAGCTGGCCCTCCGGGGAAACCAAGATCCATCATCTTGGCGACCTTGTCGAAAGCCTCGCCTATAGCATCATCCAGAGTTTGGCCTAGTATCTTATATTTCCCCATGCCCATAACAGCAACAAACTGACAATGCCCTCCGCTTGCTAAAAGCAGTAAATATGGAAACTCAATCTTATCAGTTAAACGAGCCGTCAAAGCGTGCCCTTCCAAGTGATTAACTGCTATGAATGGCTTGTTTAAAACGCTGGCGAGTGCTTTACCATACATAGAGCCCACAATCACACCACCGATTAACCCAGGGCCAGCAGTTGCAGCGATCACATCAATATCGCCCAGCGTAAGTGAGGCTTCTGTAAGACTACGCTGAAGTGCTGTTTCCAGATTAGCAAGATGTGACCTTGCCGCAATTTCAGGAACAACGCCTTTAAATAGCTCATGTTCCTGATTTTGAGAAATTACGATATTTGATAGGATATTTAGTTTGGAATCAATAATTGCTGCAGCGCTATCGTCGCAACTAGACTCCAAACCAAGAATTTTTATAGACAAATTTTCCCCTAAATAGTATTAAAAATACATTGCATGAAATAACGAATATCCAGCTGATTTACAGATTTTGTTTTATCTATCTTCCCCTTCATTTGCGGTGGGATATAGTCCATAACATTACTCAGCACAGTGAAATATAAATTCTTCGCCGGGATATAACCAGACTCACTTCGGATCGCAACAGCATTGCCTGGATGGTGATAAGCTATATCGCCATTTTTCAGTTCGGCTATATACATCCCGTAGCCCATATAGTTCTTCACGCCAGTTCTATGCTTGATCTCATAATGCCTTGTTTTCATTAATTTATATGAGTCTGCAGAAACAACCTTGCCGGAATGCAGCGCCTTAAGCCATTTCGTCATATCTTTTGTTGTTGAGGTAACACCGCCATCGGAAAATGGCATCATAGGATATTTGGACATAGCCTTGTTAAACATAGGCTTTTTGCCCGTTGGCGTGACAAAATAACGCGATGGATAGATTGTTGACTCCGGAGTTGTTTGATGCTCTAGAGCCTCAGATAATGTAGGAATCTTAGTATCCTTCATATCAAGCGGAGTAAAGATCTCTTGCTGCATAAATTCGCTCAGTTTTTGGCCGCTTACTTGCTCTATTATCAAGCCAAGCAGAACATAATTACTATTACTATATTGATATTTTGCCTCAGGCTTAAATTTCAGCTCATTACTTGCTAGAAAATGCAGAATATCCTTATTAATCTCGTCATGAGTTTTAGTTAAATCAACTTTGACCTTCATGAAATATTCAGGCAAACCGCTTCTATGAGTCAGAAGATTATGCAATGTTATTTTACTAGCCCAATCTGCTAGCTTCCCCTCTTTCCAAATCCCGCTTTCTGCGCTCAAATGCTTTGCAACTGTATCTTTCATATTAAGCAGCCCCTTGTCACGCAATTTCATGATGCTAGCTGCAGTCATGGTTTTAGTTGCAGAAGCAATTGGCATTAGCTGAGACGTGGAGAGTTTTTTCTTATTCTCAAGCGAATAAAAACCTTTTGCCCCTTGAGTTATTAGCCCATTCTCGTCACAAAACATATACACGCCATTCATGAAATGAGTGGATAAATATTCAGACGTTGCATCATTAACATTTTTTCTAAGGACACTATCAGCATAAGACAAGCTGACATTCAGAATAATCGCAATGAATAGTGAGTAATATTTTTTCATATTTAGAGTCTCTTTTTTTTTATTTAAACTGGTTGCTATAAATAATACGATATTGCTGATATAAGTAACGCGATATTAAGTTGCTGTCAACAATTTTCAGGTTCGCCATAATTCAGCACATATTTAATATAGACAGTTTAGCGAATTTCAACAAAATGTGAGGTAACTATTTTAATTTGGTTGTTATTTCTGACATAGCTTCTTAGGGGCTCAGGATTTTTGTTATAGTAAATGAAGAAGTATAGATTATATAGGTGATACTATCATATGATAGTA
>NVVL01000092.1 GCA_002402195.1 Rickettsiales bacterium
AAAATATTACTCCTTTTGTGTATGTTTTGTTCATCTCCTGTGCGTCTTTTCCCCAAAGTACATATATAATATCTTCATCAAAAGCAGATAAATATTTTATTATATTTGAGGTGAAATTGTTCCATACTCTTTTATGAGAATTTACTTTACCGTTTTCCACAGTCAGAGATTTGTTCAATAAGAAGACTCCCTGATTTACCCAATTTTCAAGGTTTCCGTGTTTAGGTTTGACGAAACTATCTATGGATCTATCCAATTCATTGTATATATTAGATAAAGACCTGGGTATATTTTCCCCTACCCTAACACTGAAAGACAATCCAGTACCTAGAGGAAGTCCCAACTTACCAAGTCTAGGGTATGGATCTTGTCCAATTATTATCACCTTTATGTCTTCAGGTGAGCACATATCGAAGACTTTGAAGACATCTTCAAAGTGTGGAAATATTTGGGTTTCCTTTGCTTCTGAGCTTATGTAGTCGCAAATGGTCTTCAACTCGTAAAGATTATCGTTAAAAATATCTTTCCAGCCTTCAGGGTACAATTTCGTTATCACATCACGTATTGTGGGATTTTTGATGTCATCAATTACACACAAATCAACATTATCGAAATGTATTATATGTCTATCAAATAATTTAAAAACTTCCTTTTTTTCCGCTGATCCGGATACCAATTGTTCGTATGTCTCTATCTTACCCGAAACACAAAAGTCACACATTTTAGAGATATATATATTAGTTTATTGTTCATTTCAAGGAATACACAGTTCCTATAGCTTTGGAATCTAATATTGTTGAAGTACCAATGTAAAGCGTGTCCCTTTTATCGTTAACACCAAGGCTGGTGTAGAAATCCCCTTCAATTTTCACATTTATTTTTTGTATATGTGGTTCGCATAGAGAAAATGTGTAAATCCCTTTCAATAAATCTATAAAGACAAATTTATCTTTAATGTGTCCTAATTCACCTTTGTAATATTTTCCACTGGATATTCTATTTTCACTGGGTAAGATATATGTATCACATTGTTGCTTAAGCTTAGGAGCCAAACTCAAAGATTCATTGTAATAAGCCACCGTAAAAATTGGAACTTCCTTTGATGATTTCAACTTGTCTTTGTAATTTTCCAATTTGATAGAATTTACCTTTCTTTTTCTTAGGATGTCATTCCTAACAGAAACGCTCAATGAAGTGTTGTCACCACCGGGAACAAATGACTTAAAATAAAAGTCACCTGTGCATTCCAATAATATAGATTCATTGATAATTGAAATTTCTGAGTCAATGATGGGATCTTTTTTGTTTTCATAGTTAGAAAATGTCTCTATTACGTTACATGGGTTGCTAGATTTAAAATGCAAATAATCTCCTGGTGCTATATCTAAATGAATGACACCTCCTTTATCACATTCAACGTCCCACACAACTTCATCAACTTTGAAATCCACTGGATTTATCCCACTATTGTATGTGGGACTTATATTTTTGATATTACTCATGTGCAAAGTGGGCAATATTCCTTCAAAAGGTCTCCAACCAAAATTATTACCAAATTTCTTAAATACATTTAATTCGTTGACCACTTTACCGTTGTCCACCAAATACATCATGTCGTCTAAAATGTCCAACGAACTTGGAGATTGTATTCCTTTAGACAGTATGGTTACCTTGTCACATTGAGTTTCATCTAATTCATAAATATTTCCTATGGATACGGTTTCATCCCAAACTATGGTTTCATCTATGGATATTATTTTACCATGCAAAGAATTATTATTTTGTGACAAATTGAATGGATCGTAAGAAGAACCACCATCACCCAAAGTCAAAAGTAATTTTCCTTCCTTATAGAGAAGAGAATCACTTCCGTTATTATTTTCAAATGGTTGTCTTATTTTTAATAGAGTTTTGCTTTTCTCTGCAACGCACTTAGGGTTGTCACAAAAACAATCTTGGATATATTCTTCAACCACATCTATGTGATTGTATTCGTTTATGTCTGACCATTCCTGAAATAAACTGGATAGGTTATTCACATCGACATCCTCAACATCAATTCCATTGCTTATCCCATTGCTTGTGTCCAACGAATAATGTACATAAAATTTACCATTTTTGTCAAAGTCTTCATGAAAAGCCAAACCCAACAGTCCCATTTTGCAAAAGCTTGGGGTTTTAATTACATTCCTCAAATCTAATAGAGTTTTCTTCTTACTTGATTCATCAACATAAAAAATGTGTCCATCGTTAGTTCCGATAAATAACACATTTCCCCTTTTTGCATCAACCGGTTTAATAACTACCGGAATTCCAACCATTTGTGTTATTTTGTTTACATTGCACTCTAACACATCCATCCTTTTCAGTTGTTATTTTTATACAACAAATTACATTCAGTAAAAATATCAGATCTGTTAAGAACAGACTCAATGTTAATTATCAAAGCTACTATGTGATTTAACTCGTGCGCTTTACCTCGGACGTCTTTAATGTACAAATTCCCACCTGTGTTGGACTTAAGGTCAATTCCACACATTCCCTTGTATGTTGAGTTATTACCAAAGCCCATGTGGTTACTACCCAAATCATTCTCTTTAACGTAGTTTTTTATAGTAAACATGTATGCATCAGTAGTTGTGGATCCAGGGGCACCATAAATGTTATAAGCCTGTTCCCATATAATTTCATTGGATTTGTTCACTGAAAGCCAGCCGACATACGAACCTCCAATTATGCAAGATATTTGTGCTTTGATTGTATTTCCATCATATCTCCTCACACCAAGACAAAACATAATCGATGTATTATATTCAGTGTTATACTTGAGAGACTTACTGTTACACAAAGAACTGATACCAGTCCCATCGTCAATTAGTACTATTTTTGTATCTTCCAATTTTCCATCGACATCGATGGGTAAATTTTCTGCTGTGAAATAACCTTGATTTTTTATCCTCAAAGTGAACATTGCACCTGTAATATCACTAAAAATACCTACATTTATTTTATTCGGATACATTCTACAAACTCTGACACATTTGGGTATATCATCAGTAGGTCTACAAATAGTAGGTGTAAAATCTAGTGGAAGTGTACCGTTTCTTATGTCTACAGGATCAGTTGTACCGGAAGAGCAACTTATTAATTCTTTAACTAGATGGCAAACATCATTTCCTCTTATAACCTCGACATTTCCTATTGTTTTTGTACATAACATATCTTCTTCAACATATCCCTCGACCAATGAATCGAATGGTTTACTTACACCTGTAATACAATTTTTATGTACTGATAATTGTTTTCCAAGATTGCATGGTGAAATTATATTGTTTTTATTTGTTTTCCATTTACCACATATTTTATTTGTGTAATTTGTGCATTCCTCTTCCATCGAAACAACGTCACCAATGTTATACAATTTAATTTTATGTATTTTTCCTAAACCCAAAGGTCCAGTATGTTCTAACAATTCTAGAGATGTGCATGTATTTATTCCGAAATCATCTCCCCTTACACATTCAACATTCCTTGTCCTGTTGCCGACCGAGCCTAAATCTACACACCCAGTTAGGTTGTCTTTCACAGTGCATTTTCCTACTTCGTGATCTAACCAAAATGACTTTCTGCAAGTTGGTTCACATGTTTCACTTGTAGTTATAGTGTCAGATACAAACATTCCATTTCCACATGTATCATTTTGATTGTCAGATACACAGGTACTGGTTATGGTCCTTGTTCCAAGATCTCTACAATTTAATGAATTAGATTTACATTTTCCCATTTGTACCACAATTTTACCTAAATGTCTTTTACTAAATATTTTTATGTAAAATATAGATATAATGATAAAAGTGCATATAACAAACACAATTCCTATTCTATCCATGAATTTTAGTAATTTTAGTAATTTTAGTAATTTTAGTAATTTTAGTAATTATAGACTTATGCTGTAACCAATCTATGATGTCCGTGTTTGTCATAAGACATTTGAACCATAGCGATAATACCTATTGCAACTGATGCTAAGAAGAACAGATTAGCTCTAGTTATGTTATGTGTGTCATTTTCTGATAAATCTGACCCGTTCTTGATACCGACTCCTACACCCAAAATAACCCCAACTAAAGCGGCAATGATAGCCAAGAAATATAGAACATGTGATATTTTCCAACCTCGCATTTTAGATGGGTATATTTTATTTTATTTATTTGAGTGGTATTTGTGACAACCGGAACAATATTTTTTACATTTTGGTGGTCTATAGCAAGTGTTGACATCTCTCTTTAGAGTAGATACAGTATTTAGTGATGTGTGGTCATGGAGATTGTCATCTGCCTTTGTCTCCTCAAAACTATTTCTGTGTGGGATAAGTGTTATAGCTTCATGATTCGGTCCAGGTAATAGTGTCATGTGAAATATATGATGTGTGTTAGTGGTGTCATCACATTTGTATAGTATTTGTATAGTAACAATCTTTTGAACAACCGAATCCACAACTGGGAACACAACTACTAATCTGTCCATTCCGGTGGGATAATCACCCAAAGGAACCTCCAAGTTAGTGTAGGATGTTGAGTTCAGAATAGATTCTATGTCACTTCTTGCTATGTTGTAAGCGGACGTTGTGTCAAGAGTAACGGCATTTTCGTATATCATTGTAACTCTTGATTGTTCGGACTGAAATGCTGATTTTATATTGCAGGCACCCATTTTACATTTATTTATTTGATTTTTGATATATGTGTAATTTTGCCTGAAAGTAAGTTTTTCACGGGAGGGTAAACAGTACTTTTATCCGATAACATAGAGTATATAAATAAATCTTTTGGAATTTCACATAGAGAAGAAACCTCTGGAGATCCCTCATTGGCCAGCTTCAAGTCGAAAGAATTAAATATGTGCTTTATTTTTTTTGTATTGTTTCTATCTTGTATATCGGAGATCTTGACTTCAGCAAGTACAATTAACATTTGGTCAGATGACACGACCAAAGCGTTGAATAGGTCTAAATCTTTCCTCTTTATACACCCAAGCGTTTCTTCTTCTAATTCTCTAAAAGCAGTTTCGTTGGATTTTTCTATTCTTTTGTTATTTCTCCCCAGTTTCTTTGCCCCGCCAAAATCTGTATAATTTCCGTACATTGAATCAACTCCCATTATAAATATCACTTCTTTTTGTGATCCTATGCCCTTTTCTGATTTATAATATGGAAGTACTCCAGCTCTGTATTGTTTTTCCCTTTCCCACTTTATGTTGATATATTTTCTCATTTTTATATTTGTATGTGTCATCTTCCTAGTTTTCCTAAATTTTCTCTTCCCCGTAGTACCAAATTTCACTCTAGGAATTCTTTTCAAACTGCTTTTTGATGACAAAATGCCAGAGGGTCGCTCCGATAGATCTAGTATCAATTTCTTCTTTTGGCACTCCCTGTATTCTTGCATAGTTTTCGCCTAATAAAATATAAAATAAGGTTTCTTGTGATGTTGCTTCCTTTACAGAGGTTATTTTTTTCATGGTAATTGCGAGAAGTCCTTTTTATTACTAACACAAAACAGACTTATTTTTTTTGCTTATTTACAAAAAGTATATTTTGTGTTAGTAAAATATGTCTTGCAATAAAAAACAATGCAAATGTTATGCACATTCGAAACCCGAATGTAAGAAGCCTGAGTGTGTGTCATTGGGGTCTTCGTGTGAAGTAGTAAAATGTGATTGTGAATACAAACAGTGTTGGTCAGTTCAGGTAAAAGACAAATGTAGTTGTCCTGCTGAATGTTGTGTAGTTTTATGCACTTATCCGGTTGTTTCTTACACGGGAACCTGTCAAGAGGGTGAACGTGAAATTACGGGTAAAATTCTACACACAATGCCAAACGAATTTAAGGAAATGTTCGGGGACTCAGCTCTAGTAGAGTGGACGTCTTATGGAGATTGTGGTCCCGATGTTCCATTATTGGTAGCGGAAGCGGGTAGTGACGTGGCCTTTGGTTACAAATGTGGTACCGGTTTAACCAACCCAGTATTGCTCAGTGACTGCACAATCAAAGTGTCCAATGGATCTGGGAAATTTGCAATTAAATATTTGGCTGATTTTGCAGGTTGGGTTGGTATGATTATTACTGCTAAGTGTAAGGGTTGTGATGGTGTTTCGACGTCCAGGTTTTTCACACTTGACGGTTTGCCACACACTAAACACAACCGCGATTTTCTATGTTGCAAAGACAGTCCGTATGGAACGGAACTAGATTTACCAATTGTGGTCTCATAGAAACCCTAATCTCTCAAATATCTGTAGTTAGACGATAACCATCACTAAAATTCTTTAGTTAGCAAAAAAAGAATTCCAATGATGACAGTTAATATATGATGTTTTAGTAAGACACTTATCTTGTAGATAGAATTCA
>NVVL01000093.1 GCA_002402195.1 Rickettsiales bacterium
TTTTTTTGTACCTGAGAGTTTGCTCTCTCAAAAGATCTCTGTCTCAATTGATAAGATTCCGTTCTCTATCTCCTGATATTGAGAACTCCGGAGTCTTGCATAGGGTCTTTTTTTTTCTTCCCAAGTTCAAAACACATTTTGTCTGGTAAGAATTTCAGGAAGAGATCAACAAGTATAGCTGATAATCCAATTGCGAGGGAAATAACCCACTGAAGGGGTGTCAAACCTTCTCTGCAACATTAGAAAACGTCTTAGGTGAATTGAGTAAGAACAATTTGGAGTAGGAAGATGATAAGCCAGATGCCAATAAACATTTTGTTTTTGAAGATGTCAGCGAAGGGATTGATTTCATCATTAATCTTTCTTGCATTGATCATGTTGAAGATTTGAAGAAACACGAAAGTATTAAACACCATCGTAAGATTTCTGCTTGGGCCGTGAATTGGAAGCAACACATTGTAAAGATCATCTCCATTCCATTTATAGAGTCTTCCTGGGTGAACAAATCCTGGGTTATCAAGGTTTTTAACAATGTAGTCAGGATCTTCTGGAATAATATATTCTCCAGCCAAGGTAATAGTGAAAATGATAATGCACTGATAAATTGACATTCCAACAATATGTTTAATCATCTTTCTCGAGATAATGTATTCATCTCTTGATTACGGTGGTCTGTCTAAGAGTGTATCCTTTGGAGGTTCAGTTGCAAGAGCGAGCGACGCAAGTGAATCCATGATAAGATTAACCCATAGAAGTTGAATAGCTTGAAGTGGCGACTCTCTCATGATAGCAGCTCCAATGAATGACACCACAAGAGCGACAACATTAACAGTCAATTGAAACTGAAGGAACCTTCTGATATTATCATAAATATTTCTTCCCCACACGACAGCTCTAACTATTGACGCAAAGTTATCATCAAGCAAGATAATGTCAGCAGCATGTTTAGCAACATCAGTTCCAGCGATTCCCATAGCAAATCCAACATCAGCTTTTTTGAGTGCAGGGGCATCATTGGTTCCATCTCCAGTTACTGCGACTGTATCTCCGAATTGTTTCAACCCAGTTACCATCAAGTATTTGTCTTCGGGTCTGCTTCTTGCAAGGACTCTCAGGTTTTTCCAGATTATTTCGAATTTATCTTTGTCGCCGACTTCATCTTCACCTTTGTCGTTTTAAACTATTCCTCCAACATATTCGTAGAAGTCTTTTCCTTCCATAACGGCCATTTCCATGTTGTCACCTTCTTCTACAATTTTACATTCTTTGGCAATGGCAAGAGCAGTGATTTTGTTATCACCTGTGACCATTCTAACAAGAATTCCAGCTTATCTGCATTTCGCTACGGCTCCAGGAACTTCTTTTCTAATAATATCTCTGATTCCAAGAAGTGCGAGACAAACAAGTCCGTCTTTTTCCACAACTTTCTGAACTCCTTCAACATCGTCATCTTCGTGCGTTGCTCCTCCTTCACCCATTTAAATGTCTTTATAAGCAACACAGATACATCTCAGTGCTTGAGTTCCGAAAAATTCAATTACTCCCAAGACACCATCCTTGATTGAAGCTGTCATTTCTTGCTCTGCTCCGTTGTCGTCAATATAGTGTGAGCAACATGCCAATATGATCTCAGCTGCTCCTTTGATGTGGAGTCTTTTGTCATACCCATATCTTTGTTCAGAGATATTGCTGGCTACACTTGACATTCTCTTTCTTTTTGAAGTGAATGGAAATCTCACAAAACTTTCTCCTAAATGAGTGGCTCTTGAATCTTCAACATTTACACTAAATTTCTTCAACATCTTCAGCATAGCTTTCTCTGTTGCAGAGGAGTCATCTACGGTACCAACAGTATTGCAAGAAATTGACTCAAACATCAAGTTTGCATGTTTAGGGTTTTTGAAATAATCTGTGGGGTTGTATTTATCATCTTTTACATTGATTTCTTGAGCCCATTAATCTGGAGTTCCTTGAGTCGCACCATTCCAGAGATTTGTCACAGACATCTCATTCATAGTTAATGTTCCAGTCTTGTCTGAGCAGATGTTGTTAGCACCTCCCATAATCTCGCAAGAGGCCAGTTTCTTGACGAAGTTCTTTTCAGCCAACATTTTTCTCACTGAGTAAGCAAGGGAGATCATAACGGCTAAAGGAAGTCCTTCAGGGACAGCGACGACAATGATGGTGATTCCGATAATGAGAAACCCGAACCAGTCACCAAGATAGGTTCCAAATTTGTCTCCAAAATCTGTGTAATCAGTTTCAATGAAAAATCTGATAAACAGGACTAAGACAGTTAAAGCGGCAAAAAGCATTCCTAATTTCCCAATGTCCGTGGCAATTTTTTCTAACTTCTATTGCAATGGAGTGGGTTCCTCCGTTGCGTCCAACTTGTCCATGATTTTTCCAATGCAAGATCTCTTTCCAACTTGGACAACTAAGAACTCTCCATCACCCTATTGAACCTGAGTTCCAGAAATGATGATTGGTGATGGGAATGAATGGGAGTCCAATTGTGCGGCTTTCGAATATTCTAATTCTTTAAGTCTTTCTTCTTTTCTTCTAAAGCATCCATCGAGGGTATGCTTTTTGAGTTCAACAGATTCGCCTGTCATGGCTGACTCATCTGTCATAATATCACCTCTTGAGCGAACACACACTCCATCGACAGGCATATACATTCCTGGTCTGATACGAACGACATCTCCGACTTTGATATCATTGTAATTAATATCTACTTCTAATCCATTTCTAGTGGCTGTGACCTAAGATACGAACGTAAGTCTATAATTCTCTTACCTTTTCTTCAGACTGAGAGAAAGCATATAATTGCAAGAACTACTCTTCTTTCTTCCAATCATTGTATGATCCGACACTCGAGACAATAAAGACTGCAACTAAGATGGCGAACCCTTCAATCCAAGCTGAGATGTTATAAGATTTTATTCAAACTTACCAGTTGATCTATGGTCTGCTTCAAAGATCATGGACACAACGATGGAAATGATTGCGCAGACAATCAGCACCTTCAACATCAGATCGTTCATTGCAGCGCAAAAGAATTTGCAGAAAGCTATATGTAAGACATCCTTAGTCCTTACGGGTTCTCGATGGAGGAGGCTTATAGTTGTTGCCATAATAGCCATCCCTCTCTTCGAAGTCAGTTGCATCTAAGCCTTTCTCAATACTGGTGTGCAGACCCAGTAGTAAGCCCTCGATACCTGATTGGCAGTTAGGCGCTAGTTCTTACCTTCGAGGTCATTTGACAAGAAATTTAAATCTTCATCTGTTTTCCTATTTCTATATGATTCCACCAGATCTTCTAGTTAATTTGGAGCTAACATAAATGAGGAGAACTCAACTTACTGATATTAAATTTAGAAGACACCAAAGGGACTTCTGATTTCTATTCCTCGTTCCTAGGAGTACTCATACCTCAAATAATAGATTATTAAATTATCACTGTGCCAAACTTAAACTTTAATTTAACTTACTTTAACTATGAAGTCTCACAAAGTCAAATCTTCTAATATCAGCTACACTGGTCCACAGAGCAAATTAATAATGAGTAAGTTTTGTATAATAATACCCAACAGATTTGCAGCAATAAGCAATCAACCAACATTTAGGTAGGTAACTCCAAATTCACCCTTTCAAGTCAACTACGGTTCAAGCAGAAAGTCAACGTCTGAAGAAAAATAACGAAAAAGAACAAAACCTATTATTCCTGGTAAGTGCCAACCATGATCTATTTGTTGTTTAGGATAAAGCTCAACTAATTTCAGGAATGTTTCTTTATCTCCGCATTAAATTTAAAACGTTCAAACTAATGTAGTTGGTTAACAATAAACTTCCTTCAAGAAAGCAGCCTCTCACAAAGTGTCAGCAAGCAGATCTCCAGTTTAGCAGTAGAAAATTGACATGAATAGCATTCCTATGAATGCTTTATTCTAAATAAAACAGTTTCATAAATCTAAAGCTTGTGTTCCTAAAAAAACTGCAATAGGCACTTCAGCAACTAGAGGAAATTAAAACCTAAGTTTTGATGTGCGAGGCAACATTGTGATTGGTCCTCAAAAGAAAGCAAGCCGTCCAACATCTTCCAAGTACAAGAACCCAAAATCCAAGTAAATTCCTCTGAAAGAATAGCACTAAAGTTACGACTAAAGAAGCAATAAATACTATCAATATCTATTGGGATAATAAAATGATCCGAATGTCATGCACTCATTTGATGAATCAGGGATTAACAAGAAAAGAATAATCTCTCATAAGAAGCATCTAAGTCAAGATCATACTCCTCAAACGCAAACTCGGTAGCCTTCAAAGCGTCGCATCTAAGAGCCTTCTTCCACTAACCCGTAAAGCTATATAAACTCAAATCAAGAATCTAAAAGCAACATCTTAGATCAAATTTAGACTTATCAGCAATAGAATCCTTAAATGCAACCAACGAACTTTAAGTCTCAATCTAACACTTTCGACTAAGTCAGTGCTCCTGTGAAAAAGAGTGGCCCATAGATGACCTCAAACATGGCAACCAAACCAGGTCATAAACGAAAACCAACTTAAACTGTAAATGAGCAAGAGTATTAGAAATAACAACATAATAATTTTATGACAAATTAGTTGATGCAAGAGTTGGAGAAGACACATCAGCAGTTTGATTCATCGCAAGTTGCGTCAGTTAAGACATCTGAGATTTCATCGCCAACTGTTGATTCAGGAGTGGTTCCTAAAATTGTCAATTCCAATTTTCATGTGGAGCCTAAAAAAGCTGATACTCTTGGGAGCTAAGATGGAACGATTAGATCAATTACACCAGCAAATCCTGTCTAATCTCAACCGTAATTGTCATCTAAAGGTTCACCAGGGACCTCCTAACAGAGATATTACAGTGATCCACCAATGAAGAAGAAGCTTGAAAATAGTGTAACTAAATTCTCATTTGCGACAAAAACAGGAATGGTTCCATCAAACCCAAACAAAGTAAACCAAGATGCTTACATAACAACTCCTCATTTCTGTGGATTACGTTACTGTCACTTCTTCTCCGTCTGTGACGGTCATGGTCACAATGGAAGAGATGTATCATCTCAAATCAAGCAGAGACTCCCTTATCTCCTTGAATGCTCAATCCTTCCAATCGTAGAAAAGAACAAGGGAGATTACTTAGACTAAGACTCACTGCACAAAGCGATCGTGTCTTCGTTTAGTGAATGCAACGCAGAAATCTTTTCTGCGAACTATGATGTAAAGTTTTCAGGTTCAACTTGTGTCACTTGTTTAATTTATGCGAACAGAGTTATTTGCAGTAATGTTGGTGATTCAAGAGCAATTTTAATCACTTGTGAGAATGAATAACTTTCGTGTAAACCGCTTAGTAGAGATCATAAGCCTGATGAAAGTGATGAAGCGGAAAGGATTTTGACTAATAATGGGAGAATTGATGCTTTTAGAGATTAAAATGGTGATCCTGTTGGACCTTTGAGGGTCTGGTTAAAGCACGAAGACATCCCTGGACTGGCAATGACTAGGTCAATGGGCGACGGGGTAGCGTGCAGAGGTGGAGTAATGGCAGAACCAGAGATATTTGAGTTTACAATCACTAAAGCTGACAAAATGATGATAATTGCCTCAGATGGAGTGTGGGAGTTTCTGTAAAATGAAGATGTAAGTGTATCCCCAATAATTATCAAGGTTACTAATATAGTGTATCCATTCTTTGAAAAACGAAATGCAGAAGGAGCTGCTGAGGCTTTAGTCCGTGAATCTTTCAAAGCATGGCGAAGAGAAGAAGACGTAATTGACGACATAACATGTATAGTGATTTTCTTAGATGTAAAAATGTGATTTAATATAAATAATTAATAATGGAAATGGATTAATAGTCAAACCCTCGCGAACTGACAAGATCAGAACAACAAGAAGAATTTGAGATAGCAACGTTGAAAGAAGTAGCAATATCAAGTGGTGATGAGTTATTCACGCTGCATCGCAATAAAAAAGGGAAACTAATATTGACTGAACAGTAATTCAACATAGTGAAGAAAGTGTATTCTCTCAGTTCCAAAGATGGTGTGTTTGCCGTTCAAGACAACGATCTGATCATGCAATTGTTCTCTAACTTAAAAGGCATTAGAATAAGCAACCTCAGACAAGAGTAAAGACAACTGAGAAGAGGGTCTTTACAAGTCGTTGAAGAATTCAAAAAATAATAAATAGAGTTAGAACCTCGACCTTTGACTCAACAGATCGAAAGGTCACTGCTGGCGGACAGTGTGTTGAAAGAATTTTCATAAGAACAATCTGCCGCTTAAGATTAAAGCAGTGGTGGAATATACAGGTGATTATAGTATTTACTTCATTTCTTAATTAGTTTTATTGCTCGAGTGAAGAA
>NVVL01000094.1 GCA_002402195.1 Rickettsiales bacterium
TTCCACCTCCGCGTCTTTTTTTAGATGGCGCGACCTACCTATGGTCTATCATGCGGAAACCTAGGGTATCTACTGCGCTCACTCCACTCATCCACGCTGAGATAATTGCAAAAGCGAACCACCCTCCTTGCTCTTGCAGTATGCGCTTTAGTTGCAACAGTTCGGAGACCCTTGCCCAGAAATCGCTCTACCCTTTGGGGTTTTAACCATAGACTATATTATTATTGGTTGAGTGATATTCACATTTTTGCAAAATAAACCTTGCAATCCTTGGGCGAAGGAGGTATTAATGATATCGAATCTTCGTTAATCAATAAGTTTAAAATATATGTTTGGAGCTCAGATCAGCTTAGATATGATCATTGTGATTGGGTTTTTGGTGCTTACCCTGATCGTTGGAATGGGGCATGGGAAAAATGTCAAAACAATCAAAGACTATGCCCTCGGTGGGCGGAATTTTTCAACAGCTGCATTGGTAGCAACTATCGTGGCTACGTGGGCGAGTGGTAGCTCGTTCTTTATCACTATGTCGATGACATATTCCGATGGTTTGTATGATACATTTGCGGTGATTGGTGGCGGGATATCTTTTCTTATAGAGGCATTTTTCATCATACCAAGAATGGGAGAATTTTTAGGAAAAGTTTCTATAGCAGAGGCTATGGGCGATTTATATGGCAAAAAAGTAAGAGTCATCACGGCCATAGCAGGAACTATAGGAGCAGCAGGGATTATAGCTGTTCAGTTCAAAGTATTTGGTAATATATTTTCTTATTTTCTGCATATACCTGCCTATGTTGCTATAGTTGCTGCTGGTTTTATAGCTACGTTGTATTCTGCTTTTGGAGGCATCAGAGCCGTCACATTTACTGATATATTACAATTTCTTGCGTTTGGAATAATAATTCCGGTTGTGGGGTTTATTATATGGAATGCATTTTATGCTGAAGGATTGTCTTTTGATCAAGCTATTACTGACCCCAAATTTAACTTGGGTATTTTGCTCGATACCAGCAACCCGGGTTTCGTGGGAATGATATTTATGTTTTGTTATTTCTGCGTTCCGACCATGTCTGCCCCTGCTTTCCAGAGAGTAGCTATTGGAAGAGATGTTGCCCAAGTGAAAAAAGCATTTATTATTGCTGGGTTGATTTTTATAGTCATACAGATTGTAAGTGCTTGGATTCCATTCTTGATATATAGTATAAATCCATCCCTTGAAACAAGCCATTTACTTGGCTATATAGTTGATACTTACGCCTATCCTGGTCTAAAAGGCCTAATCATAGTTGCTATTATTGCGCTTTCTATGTCGACCGCAGATTCACGTATTAATGCTGCGTCGGTGTTGTTTACTAACGATATTTGCAAGGTGTTTGTAGCCAAGTTAAAAAGAGAATTACTAATTACAAGATCATTTGCCTTTTTATTGGGAGCCATATCCATAGTTCTTGCTTTGATTGAGACCGATCTTATAGGAGTTGTGGTTTTCGCAAATAGTTTTTATTATCCGATAGTAACGCCACCTTTTCTTCTGACTGTATTTGGATTTCGCAGCACATCAAAATCTGTTCTCATCGGTATGGCGGCTGGTTTTGCAACAGTTATCATATGGAAAATGCTGCCTATCTCATTTGCGACTATTTCGCAGAAAATGGTTGGAGTTTTATTTGCTATGCTCGTAAATGTTATTTTCCTTATAGCTAGCCATTATCTGCTGCGTCAAGAAGGCGGCTGGGTTGGGGTTAAGGATACTTCCTATATTGATAAGCAAAGAGCCCTCCGGAAGAAAAAATGGGCGGTTTTTATGCAGAAGTTCCAAAATTTCAGGCTTGTCAAAGCCATCACAACGGCGCCACTGCCCAGTGAGACCAGATGCGTGATGACGGGGTTATATTTCATCTTTTTCACCGTCACAATTGCCTATTCAACGGATATTGATACGCTGAAGGATAATGGCAATCTGGTGTTAATAATTTATCAGATAATGATAGCAACCGGCACGGTGATGGCGATCTATCCAATATGGCCGATGAATGTTAAACAAAAAACTAAGAATATGATAATTCGCATTTTCTATCCCATAGCCATGTTTTATATGATGGTGTTCTTTAGTACGTTTTTTGTGCTTTTGAGCGATACTAACACCTTGCATTACATGATATTTGCGGCCAATATCATAACGCTAATTGTGGTGATGAGCTGGCAAGCGGGCACGGTGATGGTCATCGTTGGGGCTTATCTGGCCATACAATTTTACAAATATTACATGGAAATAGAGCATCTTGACTCAAGCATCGGGTCGCCACAATTTATTCTGATTTATAGTATTGTATTTATCGGCTCCGCATTGATGATGTTCTTTAAACCAAAGCAGGAAGATCTGGAACAAAGAGAGAGGGAAATCAGCATGCTCTCTGGCAAGGTGGGGAGCTTAAAGACGAAAATCGGCACTCTGGACAATGAGCTCCTGGGCATGAGTGAGCAGGTCACGCATTATAGCCAGCGCGCCTCTGATCAGGCGCTTGAGATTGAAAGGCTCGGCGCGATTTCTCAGAAAATCCTCAATAATGTGAATCACGAGCTCCGTTTGCCTGTTGGAAATGTGATGAATTTCGCCGAAATGATGCGCGATGGCTTGGGTAAGCTTCCGGATAAACAGCTGAGAATGATCTCCGATGAGGTATATGACAACTCCAATCGCCTCTCAACCATGATTCTGAATATGCTAGACCTTGCAACGCTTGATGCAAACAAGATTCAGTTACAAAAACGAGAGGTAAATTTCAGCGATTTGGTGGTGGAAAGGCTGCAAATCTGTCGTAAGATTTATGTGGGGGAAAAGCTGTTAAAATTCAAGCTAAACATAGATCCGATGGTAGTTCTTTCGATTGATGTGAATTACATTCGTCAGATGGTTGATAATTTGATAATCAACTCGATTAATTTTAGTAAAATAGGGCTGATTACAATTATTGTTAATAGGGATGGGAAATTTGCAAACTTCATCATTCAAGATCAGGGAATTGGCATCCCAATAACAGAGATCTACGATGTATTCACCCCGTTCAAGATGGGCTCCAACACGGAGGGCAAAGCCGAAGGCAGGGGAGTTGGCCTGGCACTTTGCAAAGCTGCCATAGAAGCCCATGATGGCACTATCCAAGTAGAGAGCCGCGGAGTGGGCGTTGTGTTCAGAGTAAAACTGCCCTTCACCCAGGAGCAGCGCTAGCTATGAAGTAAGAAGGTTTTTTATCTGATTTCTTTGCTTAATGATAAAACCTCTAAACCAGGAATTCTTTTAAAATCTTTTTCATTCATAGTTAGCACTGGATAGCCATTAACTATGGCGCTTGCCCCAATTATCATGTCGTGAGTGCCAAGCGTTATGCCTTTTTTGTACAGATCATCCAATATTTGAGCATAAACTCTTGCCTCTTCTTCTCCAAAAACAAGAGCAGTGATTTGGCTTATAATATGTTCAACAAAGGCCGAGCGCTTTACACGGATCTTTGAACTTTTTGCTCTATGTACACCAATAAGTAATTCTGTGATTGTGATGCTGCTTATATATGCAGCATCATATTTTTGCCACTTATTGAAATCTATTTCTTGCCTTTCTGCTGCAATTAGTACTGATGTGTCTATTACTACTCCCATCCCATACTTGCCCCAGAATCTTTTAATAGCCTTGTTTCCTTTAACGTATTTTCAAAATCTTCTGCATCATCGCTGTCAAGATGAGGAGCTTCTTTAAAAAAATTATTTAGCTCTGATATCCCAATAGTTGCCCTTGTTTTAGCTGGTGATAACCTGGCCACTATATTGTGACCTTTTTTTATATCGAATATTTCGCCTTTGTAGTAAACACGTGCAACTATATCTGAGAATGATCTGATCATGTCGGTAACTGTGATAAGTTTTGTCATAAACTTCTCTCCTCTCTTGCCTTTGGAATAAATATGATAATCGTATTATCTAACTATTGTATATTATTTTTTCTTAGCAAGCAATAAATTATTAAGCAGCTGCAAAGCAGGCTGCTATATAGTGCTCTGTGGGTCGATATCGATCTTTAGTTGGTATGTTGATCTCAGGGCGGCGTGCTCTCTCCAGAGGGTTAAATATTTCTGCAGATTAAACTTTTTATCCGCAATAACTAGGATCCTATAGCGATATCTGCCGGAGAGTTTGAGCATTGCAGCCTCAGCGGGGCCTAGTATTTGAGCCGTGCTTTTGGGGGCTTTTGCGACAAAATCTTTTGCAGCTATTAAGGTTCTGGCTGGGTTTTTGCCTGTTATGGTAATTGCTGCCATCTTGGCAAAAGGTGGAACTTTTGCTTGCTCTCGGGATGCAATTTCTTGGCGGATAAACTCGTCTTCCGTGCCACTGGCAATGGCTGTGATCACCTTATGTTCTGGATAGTAAGTTTGCAGAAGGACGGAGCCTTTTTTGTCTGCTCTGCCTGCCCGCCCGCCAACTTGGTGCAGCAATTGATATGTGCGTTCGGCCGTTCTGAGATCCCCACCCATAAAACCAATGTCAGAATTGGCAACTACTACTAGGGTTAGGTTCGGGAAATGGTATCCTTTTGTCACGATTTGGGTGCCGATTAAGATGTCTATTTCGCCTGATTCCATCCGGGAAAGCAGCTCTTTCATTTTCTCCAGGCAAGAGAATTCTTCCTTGCTGACTAGAGATGTGTTGCTATTTGGAAAAAGGTTCGAAACCTCCTCTGCCACCCGCTCGATCCCAGCGCCGCATAATGTGAGGGTGTTTTCTTCTTGGCAATCAGGGCATTTATCATGCACTCGTGATACAGCGCCGCAATGGTGGCATTCCATACGGCCGGAGCTCTTATGCACTACCATTGAAGCAGAACAGGATTTGCAGTCGAAACGATATCCGCAAGCTTTGCAGAGCATCAAGGGGGCATATCCGCGGCGGTTTAGGAATATCAAAGTTTGGTTTTTCGCAGCCAGATTCTTGCCGATAGCAAGGGTGGCCTCCTCGGATAAATAGCAATTATGCCCAAGCGATTCGTTCCTCATATCCACTATTTTAACATCAGGCAGGAAGGCGCCGCTCCATCTGTCGTTTAATGTGGCCAACTGATATTTGCCAATTTGCACGTTATAAAGCGACTCAATTGAAGGCGTCGCAGAGCCCAGGAGAATCTTGCAACCTTCCACCGCCCCCCTTAAAACCGCCATGTCTCGGGCGTGATAGAGTATTCCCTCGCCTTGCTTATAGGAGGAGTCGTGCTCCTCATCCACGACAATCATTCCGAGCTCCTTATATGGCAAGAACAACGAACTTCTGGCGCCTATGACAATTTTAACTGATCCGGAAATTATGCCTCGCAATATCTGTTTTTTTTGCGCTTTGGTTACTTTGGAGTTCCAAATTGCTGGCTCAAAACCGAAACGCTCGGTGAATCTTGCGATAATCTGTGAGCCGAGCGCAATTTCAGGCAGCATGATAAGCGCCTGCTTCCCAAGGGCTAGCTGCTCTTGTATAGCATGAAAATAGAGCTCCGTTTTTCCCGAACCCGTGACCCCCTTAATCACAACCGGCAGGATGGAGGCTTTGACTATGCCGAGTGCCTCTTGCTGGCTTGGCGTTAAAGGCGGAAGGGCGCGGGGGGTGCTTGCTTGCTCGTCATGAGTCTTGATTTTCAAGGGAGATTCGTTGATATTAACGGGCAATACTAGCTTTGCAATAGTGCCAAGATCGGCTAGGTAATAGCTGCTCGCTCTTGTGATTAACTCGATCATTGGGGGGTTAATGCTTGCCGGGAATAAGGGAGGGGAGCAGATGTTTTTTAGGGCTTTGCCAGAATCTGCGCACCCAATTTCCCAAACAATCCCTGTGAGCTCCTTGTTTCGAAAGGGCACAACAATCAAATCGCCGATATTATGGTCAGTATCCGATGAATAGTCCAAAGGAAAAAGGCACACCTGCGGAAGTAAAACTTTTATTATTTGATGCATTTAATGTTAAAAATATTAGTTTTTAAGAAGCTACGTAAGTATTCTAAGTTACCTTATGGCTTCTAAGTGCTTTTACTTCGTCTATAGATAGTTTAGTAGCTTGTGATATAAGGTTAACGTCCAAACCTTGCATCAGCATAGTTTTTACTACTTCTATTTTTGCAAGTTTTGCCCCCTCTGACAAACCCTCTTCCCTGCCTTTTTCTATACCTTCTTCTACACCTTCCTCTCGGCCTCTTTCAGTTGCAGCGTGCAGGATATCTTCCTGAACTGCGGATTCTTTTAAATATTTGTGATACTCTATGCGCTCCTCGTCTGTCATGCGTAAAACCCTGAGACGCTTAGCTACTCTTGCCATATAAGGGGATTTGAAATCTTCCTTTACCTCAGAATTTTTCATC
>NVVL01000095.1 GCA_002402195.1 Rickettsiales bacterium
CCAAAACCCCAAAACCCCAATTTATTGTTGTCGTAAAATAAATTAATCATTTGAATCCGTAAATAATAGGTTGCGAGGTCCATTGAGCTGCATAGCTATCTCTTCTTCCAGAGAGCCCTCTTAAGACGACCTTGCGCGCACAAGAGTAATGAATGATGGTGATAATGATCTCCCAGGCAATAAGCTCAATAATCATAACTCCAATGTAAATCATTCCCCAATCAAATACTTAACCCCATGCCATTCTGTTCACGCCGTAAAAGACTCCATAGTGGCAAACACCTTTAAATTAAAATAACAAGACTTACCGATTGTGATAACAGTAACGAATGTGACGAGTCCTCTCATCAAGAATGATACTGCATCTAATCTGTTGAGTCCTTCAACCATCCATAAGAAGAATCTGCTCAACACGAAAATGATCAGCACGATCAAAAATTTGAACCCACCTTCAAGTGGCATTGGAACACCATCTTCGTTTTCACTGACAAACACATCATTCCAAACAAAGAGTCCTGAAACACAGAAAATGAACCAGAATTGTCCTCCGAAGAAAATTGCTCTCAAAAATCTTCTAAATATCGGGTCAGCTGTTGCAAATGGATTGCAAACTCTGTGTTTCCATAGGAATGCATTGCATGCTCCTGGTCCTACGACAGTTACTTCTTTTTCAGTTTCATCAAGAATACCACCATAATGATTGGTCTCACTTTTCTTGAGTTTCTTTTCATCAGGAGTACCTTCTTCACCCTTATCATCACCTTTTTTGGTGTCTGCTCCTTCAGCATCTTTCTCGCCTTTATCATCTTTATCGCCATCAGCAACTTCGACAGTGACTTTATCACCTCCTCCAGCAACCTCATACTTAGAAGCAGATCCTGCTGTCGGCATATTTCTGACACTTTGAGCAAGTCTTGGTTTAGCAGCTGACCATTTGAGCTATTTTTCTTTACAATCTTTGCAGATTCCAAATACCAGAGCTACTCCAACATAGAGATCTAAAAGAATGAGGATCCACATAACAAAGGATTATCTGAAAGTAGCGTTCTCATCATCACCTAAATATTGATAGACTGTGAACGTTGCATCCCAATGTGATGTGATAATAGATCCAGTTGTTGCATCATATGTTAAATCATCTGTTAACTCAAGTTGTTTCGTCTCATAATTAACTTATGCAGCGCTAGCAGTGTAATAATTGTCAATAGTTGGCAATGTTGCAAGTTTAATAGTTGTTACATCAACAATACTTGATGGAGTTATCACATATTGTGAGTTTTCGAACTCAATGCATGATAAAGAGGCTTGAACTCCTACACCTTTTGGTCCATAGTTCTTTCCGTAGATTTCAATGTCGAATAAAGTCTTGTCAAGCAAGCTTATTACATTACCAACAGCAATAACTGTTAGAATTGGACTATCACATTCTGCTGGAATAGAATTTTCTGATAAAATTACTTGAAGTTGTTCTCCTTCTAAGTTTCTTCTAGCATTTTCAATTGGACCTGAATCAGCAATAGCAACCAAATTTGGAGATTTCACGTTAATTAATGTTTCCCCTACAGTGCTTCTGTCAAGAAGGAAAGATGATACAGTTCTGCTAGTGCTTTCAAATGCAGTACAAGAGCTGCCTTCAACTAGTTCAGCATTAGCGCATGAAGATTGAGCAATTTGGCTCATGACTTTTTGTGCTTCAACTACTTATTCGTTATCCCCTTCTGAAATAGCATCATCTAAAAGCGTGGATACAGACCCTTGCAATTCTTGAGTGACTGATTCGTCTGAGATTTGCTTAACAGTGATATTGTCACCTTCAAAACCTTATGATTATTTAATGAGATTAAACAATTCTGATCTTCTAGTTTTATCCACTTGGTTATTATCTCCAGTTTCTGATTTTAAGTTTTTAATAGCTGTACTGATGTTTCTTCCGATCAAATTCTTTTCTGTCTGTCCCCTAAGCAAATTTACATCACTTTACAGATTTGAAATGTATCTGTTCACAATTTCTTTCTTTTTTTCTCTTGATACTTAATCTGAATTGTCTTTAATAATTTGCATTTGTTAATTTGTGTCAACACTGTCAATTGCAGTGTTCAATTGTGCTTATGTCCAAACTGTTGTGGAAACTTATACTGTTTAATCAAACATAAATTTAATTCCATTTCTTGTGCACTGAGCGAAACATCTGATCTAACCACTGGGTAATTTTCCAACAGAATGGTTGTGGCCTAAATAATTTTTGAAACCAAGTTTTGAATAATACCCATAAATACATGAATCAATCTCTGACTTAGAGTATCTAGCATTAAACGTGAATCCTGTTTCCCAGGGTTTTCCTGACTTTGGGCTGACACTAAAGTTAACTGTAACTTGTGGTGAAGTGTAAATTTATGTTGCTCTTCCTGAAGTATTTCCAACAATAACCTTGCAATCTATTGCATAACTTTGACCAATGGAGAATGTATTTGCTTTCACCTAAATCTTATTACCCCAGCCAATTGTATTAATTCCATTATTGGAAGTTCTTCCAGTGCTACTAAATAGCTCAGTTTTAATAACGTAGCCTCTTTGACTTGGAACTGCTTCGTTTAAAGTCCATTCAATTCCTGGTCTATTTCTTCCGAGAGCACTTTTCTAAGCAGTGTCTAAGGTATAATGGCATGTGAAATAATTAACTTTTCCAACCTCGATATCAGAATAATTTGGTGTGGTTCCAGCAATATTCACTGTAACTGTGGAAACCTTGAAAAGGTAGTCTGTTGATGCGTAGACAATCTTTGAGTCTCTCTAAGCCTTAACTGTGAATCTAATATTTTAATCAGCTTAAAATGTTTCTTTAGGGAATCTAAATTATTAGTTATTGGTACCAGTAATAACATGATTTTGAGGATAAAAGATATTTCCATTTCTGTCTCTGCATCTATCTAAGGTATTCAAATCAAGGCATTCCCAACTAATTGTAAGATTATTAGTGACAGTAGATGTAACAGAGGCTTTAACAACAACTTCATGCCACAATGCAACTTGATTTATTGTGCTGCCTAATATTTAAACAAATATTGGAGTTTCTTAGACAACAACATTGAAATTTTATGTTATTTATGAGATATCAGTCCAACTGATTTTCATCGTGACCTGGAATACAAAGTTCTCAACTAAAATATCAGCTGGGATCACGCAGTTGGCAAAGTCTCTGTTTTGACGGCCATTTGAAGTGTTAATGTTGGTAGCAGAACAAACCAAAGTCCTAGAGTCAGTGAGTTATTATTGAGTTTTCGCTCCAGAGCATTCACTAGGAGTCACTCTTGGTGTCAAAGTAAAGTCTTGAGTGTTTGAAACGAAATATGCTGCATCAATATAGACTATTGGACTTGAATTATTTGAGAATGTTACTAATTTTGAAGCGAGAACTTTTCTTCCAAGATAATCTACTGTATATGCTCCAAATTGTACATCTCTTCCAGACAATGATGTTGATATTCCTGAATCCAAAGATACTGATGAAATATTAGCAGCATTTCCGAGCACAGTATTAATATTGTCAGTAAGAGTGACATCATTCAATTCTGTCATTAAGGTCCACTGTATAGTTGAATCTAAATTGAAATAATTTGATAGTGTTAGTGCTGAGCATTTATGAACTGGATTAGAGATGCTCTGTCTAAGTGTGGTCACTTGACTTAAGCTATTTAAAGTTTCATCGAGCATCAATCTAATTTAACTCTGAGATATATCTGTGCAACCACTATACTAGAAGTTACCAAGATTTAGTGCGATATTCTGATGACTTCTGACAGTGTAGCCACTTCCAAGGGTAACAACAACAAAGTCAGTGCCAGATCCGCCTGCGCATGAATGCCCTGAGCCGAAAATACTTGGGTTAGCAAATGTATTTCCGCAAGCGTTTCTGAATCCACTCTTTATAGTATAATCTACACCTGATGGTTGAAGTCTCAAAGTAATTTTTGTTCTTTCAACATTGAAAAATGCTTCTCCATAGACTTAGCAACCTGAGCAAGTTCCGTCTGCCTGCTTTAATGTCTATTCAAGGCACACATCGCAAACAACTTCACTTAAGTTATTCAAAGAACAAAGTTTACAGTTGGACGGGCATGATCCAGTGCAAGTGTTTGTGTTTGGATCTAAATATCCTGTTCTACATTGACTGAAACATCTGTTCAGGCCACTACAATCGGAAAGGAAGAAACTTGCATCACATCCAGTACAAGTCAAGGGTGTACCACCAACATGCTCGCATGTTGTGCATTTGCTTGGACAGTCTGAACAATACTTAAGTCCTGCAGACGATACCATACCATGGTTATGACTAGGACATGTTGCATAACACTAGCCATCTTGTCCCATGTAGTAATCTGGGTGGCAAACTTCACAAGTATTGGTGACAGAGCATTTCAAACAATTGCCTGGGCACCAAGCTGAGCAATATTTTGCGAGGTTGGAATTGGCAATGCATGTAAGGCAAGCTTTCTGGGAAGTTGTATCGGCTTCATTATAATAGCAAGTAGAACAAACTCCTCTTGAATTAAACTACTGTGGAGGGCATTAATCTATGCACAATTTTCTGTTAGCATCAATAAAGGCACCTTTGCATGTTAAACATGAAATTCCATCTGCACAAGTATTACAGGGTTCAAGGCATGCTTCACATGTGTTATGCACAATATCATTAATCGTTTGTGCCATTTTGTAAAACTAAGCAGGGCAAACAGTTGAACAAGCACCATTATTGGGGTATCTGCCAGCTACTGAACAAGATGTGCACAAAGCTTAAGAAAAGTTACTCGGATTTGTAATGCAACGTCCGCAGTAATTCTATGAAGAGGAGCACAATTCACATGATTCAACATCATTATTTATTCTTTTCCAATACTTATCAACAGCGGTACATGTGGCACAGTGACCATCTTATGTTATGGCATAGTAGTCGTGACAGCGAGTGCATTAGTTAGTGTTTGGTCCAGTACATTATCTACATGCAGAGTTACAAATCTCACAAAAATTAGCACCTTTGAACCATCCATTGTCACATGAATTAACACATACGTTCCTTGATATATCAAACACTTAGTCGGTGCCACATGTGGGGAAATCAGTACAAACTCTATCTCTATTGGTGAATTTTTATGAAATGTTGCTGCATTAGACTTAAGGAACACAATTTCCGTTAACATCTGAATATTCCTGAGCGCATTTTGTGCATTCAGTTGAGCCAAGGGCAGTACAGGTTTCACATGCTGTAGAACAGGTTTGACAGTCTTAACCATTTGCATAAAAGCCATTTGGGCAATTGTTAACATAGCATGTTCCAGTCGAAGCAACTAAGAATTTGTTAGCATCACTGCACTGAAGGCAGAAAGTTGAGTTTTTCTAGCAAGTTTTACAATTGCCATCACATCTTTCACATATTTGACCGTTAGAGTCATAAGTTCCTGGTGTGCAAGCAGTGGAACAGGTTCCGTCAACTCGTCTAATATATCCATCTGTGCAAAGATCACAGAAATTGGTTCCAGAGCAATTGATGCAGTTACTTGGGCATTCTAGTGGTTTAAAATTATTTAACTTACGATTACATTAATCAACGTTCGAATAGTTGTGCTTGAAATATCCTGAAGGGCACGAGTTTCCACCTCCCAGATTACGACAATTCCCATTCAATAGCTGATTTGCAGCGTTCCATATAGTGGTGCAAGAAGAGCATTAACTGTTCCCTCCTCCAAAACAAGTTGCACAACCATTAGTACAGGCTTTACATGTCAGAGTCTATCTGTCTCCATAGGTTCCATTGGGGCAGATTTCAATGCAATTTCCATTAGTTTGCCTATACCATCCTGAGTTGTTGGAGCATTCTTTGAGTGGGTTCACACATATACCTTCAACGAAATTGTACCCAGTTTAGCAGGCAAGGCAGGATTTCATTGTTTCATCGCAATACTCACATCCATTGAAGGAATCCCAACATCCTTGATTCACAATGCAAGTGTCTATAGTAAAGAGCCTACGGAGTGGAAGATTTTCAGAAACTAGCAGTTAATGAATGAAACTTACAGTTTGACGCCATTGCGAAGGTTAAACAGCAAGCTACTGTTAAAAGCAAAACCTATACTTTCATACTCTTGGTCTTATTTATTAAATCTATAAAGAATTCTTGAGACTGATCCGTTAAATACTTTACTTAATTTATTTTATTTGTCCACTAATCGATCGTTATGGGGTTTTGGGGTTTTGGGGTTTT
>NVVL01000096.1 GCA_002402195.1 Rickettsiales bacterium
GTCCTGCTACCTTCTTTGTTCTCATTGCTATTCTATGCGACCTTCAGCTTGAATGTGGCGCGCTATCAGATGACTGCACTACCGGGGTTTTCGATCGCATTTGCATTCTTTGCGGTTTGGGTACGAGGAAAGGCTCATAACTGGAGTAGCGGCCGACGGTGGACATCGGCGAAGGAAAAGAAAAATGCCTAACGACAACATGATCCAGCCAACGGCGGCTTATAATCACGCTCGTATAGCGATATTGCTTCCGTGCTACAATGAGGGGAAAGCAATCTCTCATGTAATTGCATCTTTCCGAAGCATCGTGCCCTCCGCGCAAATCGTCGTGATCGACAACGCATCAAATGATGACACCGCCGAAAAGGCGATGGCCGCTGATGCTATAGTTATCCGAGAGGATTTACCTGGAAAAGGCAATGCAGTTCGCCGAGGGTTCTCTGAAGTCGAGGCCGATATATATGTAATGGCCGACGGGGACGGCACTTACGATGCAAGGGCTTTGCCGCAACTTATCAATAAACTTGTCGAGGATCGCCTCGATATGGTTGTAGGGACGCGGGCGGAGAAAGAGCAGGCTGCATACAGGAGCGGTCATCGGATCGGAAACCGATTGTTTAACACTGTTTTTGCCAAACTGTTCGGCACACGGTTTACTGATATATTCTCTGGCTACCGGGTATTTTCCCGGCGCTTTGTTAAAACTTTTCCTGCGATATCGACTGGATTTGAAATCGAAACAGAGATCTCTGTTCATGCGATCATGTTACGGGCACCAGTCGCGGAAATCCCCACGTCTTATGGCGCACGTCACGAAGGCACAGAGAGCAAACTGCGCACATACCGCGATGGGATCCGGATCCTGAGCAAGATCCTTTTGTTCACAGCAACCCATAAACCATTTGTTTTCTATGGCCTTATTGCGGCTTCGCTTGCAATATTGTCGGTACTATTGAGCATTCCGCTAATCCTAGAATTTCTAGAAACTGGTGCTGTATACCGGTTGCCAACAGCGGTCCTCACCGTTGGCATCATGATTTCAGCAATTTTGAGCTTTGTTACAGGTGCCATCCTGTCCAATATCGGCATAGGTCAGTGGGAAGTGAAGAGACTTTCCTATCTAATGCATACAGATCGTCTCGATGCAATTCGCGCCGCACTAACAGTCCTCAGGGAAAAATGATCAACCGTTCTTTGATCGACAAGGCATTGCGGTTTGCGATTGTAGGATCACTCGGTTTTTTAACCGACGCAGGCCTACTTTGGGTTGCGACTAACAAGTTCGGCCTCGATCCTTACAGCGCGCGCCTAGTATCATTCTCAACTGCTTTACTAACAACTTGGCTACTCAACAGCCAGTTTACATTCAAAAGTCCAAAACGAAGGACAAAAAGTCAGTTTACTGGTTACGTTGTTGTTCAGGTCACTTCATTTTTTTTGAACTACGCTCTGTACAGCTTGCTTGTTTGGCAAGGTGTAGCAACGCCTTTAGTATCGTTGTTCTTCGCTGCGATCATTTCAATGTTCTATAGCTTCACTACAGTGAACATTTGGGTATTTGGAGATCGTCGACAATAAAAAAGGGCCCTGAGATGGGCCCTTTCTTTTGCAATTTCACCGCAATCAGCTCATACCCAGCGCACGTTTGTAGACTTCCAGGATTTCTTCCTGTTCGGTGCGCTCGTGGTCTTCCATTTTGCGCAGACGAATGATCTGGCGCAGGATTTTCACGTCATAGCCAAGCGCCTTGGCTTCGCCATAAACTTCCTTGATATCAGCCATAAGGTTGGCTTTTTCTTCTTCAAGGCGTTCGATACGCTCGACATAACTCGCAAGCTGATCGGCTGCGATACCACCGACTTCGGTCATCAATTCTTCTCCGATGATGGATTGCACAGCGGATATCCGATGCGCGGAATTCAAAGGGCCCAAACCCGTTTCGGCGCGACGATACTCAATGCATTCGTCGCTGACAAGCCGTTAGAGTCTGCTCCGATTAGCTTGCATCGCTTTTGTTAGTGTTTGGCGAATCTGTTTGGCAAGGCACAGCGCGAAGAGCGATGTGGAGCATCGTTCAAGCGGTGTGACGCAGCGAAACATCGCCAAACCGAACCCTTCGGGCCGGGACATTCATCCGCCCCGCAGCGTCACGGATCTGGATCGTAGCACCGCTACGCCCTGCGATCCATTCCTTGCCGGACAGAAGAATGTCCTCGGCAAAACGACGCAAGATAATCGGAGCAGACTCTAGGTCTCCGATCTTGCGTGCGGGTCTGTACGCTCGATCAGGACATCCGCCACCGCAACCAGTGCATCCTTTGGCGTCGCGCCAAGTTCGATTGCGCCGTCATAGATTTCGCGCTGTCGGCGGGCACTTGTGCCGCGCTTGACGATGGTGCGGGCATGTTCGACTTCATCGACACAGCCAAAGAATTCGGCATCGGGTCGAATGAGTTCGAGGATCTCTTCAAGCAGATCGGCATAGGACACGATTTCACCCCGGCCAAAGTCGATCAGCCCGGCCTTTTCACCCGGATCGCTGCCGTAACGGCATGCCCGCCAGCGGTTTTCACGCACCAGCATATTGGCATAAATCCGCCAGCGCTGATTATTGCGCCGCAGACGATACAGCATGCGCATCAGACATCGCGTAATCGATGCCACACAGACCGCGTCTTCAAGGTCAGTACAAACATCAGCAATTCGCATTTCAAGGGTCGGCCAGCGATCAGAGGGACGCAAATCCCACCACAGCTTGGTTCCATCCTCGATCACGCCGGCATTGATCAGCATATCGACATGGCGGCGATATTCCGCCCACGAGCCAAACACTTCCGGCAGGCCGGTGCGCGGCAGATTGTCAAACACCGACAATCGGAAAGTCTGAAGGCCGGTTTCCTTGCCCCGCCAGAAGGGTGAGCTTGTGGTCAGGGCCAAAAGATGGGGCAAAAAATAGCTCGCCTGTGCCATCAGTTCGATGCGCAGATCATCATCTTCGATGCCGACATGTACATGCATGCCGCAAATCAGCAACCGATCCACAACCGTGCGCAGATCACGCGCGATGGTGTTGTAACGTTCGCCATCGGTATGCTTCTGGTCGTCCCACTGGGCAAAGGGATGGGTCGAAGCCGCCAGCAGCGCCATGTCATATTTTGCCGCAACCTCGGAAAGCGTGCTGCGCATATGAATAAGCTGCTCGCGGGCTTCAAGTGCGCTGTTGCACACTTGGCTTCCGGTTTCGACCTGACAGCGCATGAATTCGCTGGAAACCTGATCGCCAAGCTTTGCCTTGGCGTCCTTGAGGAATTCTGCAGGCGGGTCTTTGGCAAGGTCGCGGGTTTCGCGATCCACGAGCCAGAATTCTTCTTCTATGCCGATGGAAAATCCCGGTTCGCGCGCGCTAGCCCCTGCCAAATCAGTCTCTCCTGATCTTGTATAGGTTTGGATCCGCAAGGATATCGACGAAGGCATCGCCAAGGATCTTCGCCCATTTTTCACATCCTTCGTCAGTATCAATCAGATCCTGACGAATTTCAATCGACACACAGGGAAGACCAGCCGCCTCGCCATGGTGATCAATCGTGTAATCGGCCAGATGCTGGCCGGAATAAGGTTCATTGTCGCCAATGGTCAGGTCCGGGTTCTGCGCACGAAGCGTTTCAAGCAACGGCACCGGGATACGATCATCCTGATCCCACAACACGCCAATCTCCCACGGGCGTTCAAAGCCCTGAAATACCGGTGTGAAGCTGTGAATGGCAATCAGGGCCGGTGCGATTTTGTGCGCGTGGAACGTCGCAATCTGTTCTTCGATTGCCCAATGGTAGGGCAGAAAGATTTCGCGGATGCGTTTCATATGTTCGCTGGGCGAAACATTCTTGTTGCCCGGCACCACGGTCTGATCCGCAATTTCGGGCATCCCCGTCGGGTCCCAAAGCTGTCGGTTGCAATCGATCACAAGGCGCGAATATCCACCGAGAACTGCCGGGCAGTCAAATCGCTCGACCAGAATTTCAGTCACCTTGCGTGCGCCGATATCCCAGCCGATATGGCGTTTGCGTTCTTCGTCGGGCAGGCCAAGAGTCCCAAGACTTTTGGGCACTTCGCGGGACGCATGATCGCACACAAAAAGTGAATGACCCTTGCCGTTCTCGTTCAATATTTCAAACGGGGCGGGATCATCATGGCCCAAAAGGGACCCGGATTGGTTCGGCACGCGTGTTCTCCTGAAAATCGGTGGCCTTGGATACTGGCAGGTCAGACCGGGGCTTCATCCCTTGGCACGACTGGTTACAGGACCATCGCAACCATAAGGCAGAAGCACCAACCGGCACCTGTTGAACTATCAATTTATCACCGCCGAGACAAGATTACGCTGCAATAAGCCGCCTTGGGCTCATACGACGCTTTGCGTCCATCGCAAACATCCCGTAAAATGGTATGACCATTGCGCGGAGATACACAGAAATCGTTGCATTGGCTTAGAAAAACACGATGGGAGACAACCCAACATGCCGTCTGCAAAGACGCTTCAGGCACAAGATGATCCGGAAACTAGGCGCCCCAAACGGGTCGCTGATCAGGTTGCCGATCAAATTCTTGAAAAAATCTCAGATGGCATTTTCCTGCCGGGAGACCGCCTGCCCGGTGAACGCCAGCTTGCCGAAAGCATGTCGGTCAGCCGTGTATCCGTGCGCGCGGCGCTACAAAAACTCAAGACCCGCGGGTATCTGCGTGCGGTTCAGGGCGGCGGCACGGAAATCCTTTCATCAACCGGGATCGACATGGACACGGCCATGACCGATCTGGTGCGCGATTCGATCAGCAATCTGCGTGATCTGCAGGAAATCCGCTGCACACTTGAAACATGGGCCGCAAGACGTGCTGCCATAAATGCCAGTGACGAGGATATCAAACTTCTGCGCATGGCATTTCGTCAAGCACATGATCCAAGGCGGGCAGCCAAACATCGTGCGGATGACGATCACCGACTACACATGATGATTGGCCGGGCAACCGGATCGATCATTTATTATCACGTGATGAAAATGCTGCATGATGTCCTGCAAGCAGCCCTGACCGAAATCCGATTCAACGGTATGGCCGGGCCTACATTTGACCGCATGGTGCAAGAACATCATCGCGCCATTATCGAAGCCATTGCTGCCCATGACCCGGACGCGGCAGAAAAGGCAATGTCGGATCACCTGCAGGCGGTCATCGACTTCTTCAAAAGCGCATCCGACAAACAAGCGACCTAAGCCCCGCCCCCAATTGGCCAAAACCTATTCAGGGAAACCCGACATGACGACTTCGCGCGAAAAACTTCTGGCTTTGATGGACGCTGCATTGAAGGCCGCCGATCCGGGGGTTCAAATCCCGCGCAATTTGCCCGAACCGCCCAAGGGCAAGACCATCGTCATTGGGGCGGGCAAGGCATCGGCCAATATGGCGCGCGCGTTCGAGAAAGCCTGGAAAGGTGACGTCGAAGGTCTGGTCGTGACGCGCTATGGCCATGCGGTTGAGTGTGATCAGATCGAAATTGTCGAGGCATCCCACCCCGTCCCCGACGCAGCCGGCGAGAAGGCCGCAAAGCGGATCCTTGAAATCGTTTCCGATGCGGGTCCGGAGGATCTGGTTGTCTGCATGATTTCCGGGGGTGGATCGGCGCTTCTGGCCCTGCCCGGTCCGGGATTGACGCTTGAAGACAAACAGGCGATCAGCAAGGCGCTGTTGCGCAGCGGTGCCACAATTTCGGAAATGAACTGTGTGCGCAAACACCTGTCGGCCATCAAGGGGGGCCGCTTGGCCAAGGCGTGTGCGCCTGCGCGCATGGTGACATATCTTGTATCCGATGTTCCCGGTGATGACCCGGCGATCATTGCGTCTGGCCCGACGGTGTCTGATCCGACGACCGGACAGGATGCGCTGGATATCATCCGCCATTATCAGATCGAAATTCCGCAGGCTGCCAAGGACCTCTTGCAAAGTGCAGAGGACGAAACCATCAAGCCGGATGATCCCTGCTTTGAGGGCCATGAAACCATCATGCTGGCCCGCCCGCAGGATAGCCTCGAGGCCGCGGCATCGGTTGCGCGCGACATGGGGCTGAATGCCGTCATCCTTGGCGACGCCATCGAGGGTGAGGCCCGCGAAGTCGCCATCGTCCATGCCGGGATTGCCCATCAGGTTGCCAATCACGGCC
>NVVL01000097.1 GCA_002402195.1 Rickettsiales bacterium
ACTAAAACATCATATATAAACTAAATTAGATATGCTATTTATTTGAATTCTATCTACAAGATACGTGTCTTACTAAAACATCATATATAAACTAAATTATATGTCTCGAAGTTTTAGAAGTTAGCTCCGATTTTTTGGTTGAAATTATTTAAAATATTGGACATTTGGGTTATATCAATCAAAGGTACTTTTCCATTATCGTGTAATACCATTTTATATTCATCAATTCCCAGAAATTCTCCCAAATACTTAAACAATATTAGTGGGATATCATTAAAATTAGTAATTTTCGGTATAAATGTTATGCTAGGTTCGACGTCCGTTTGAGTCACTGGGGACTCCTTATTTATATAAATTTCATCGGTTATTTTTCTTTCCGTTTCGATTTTCTCTTTCATTTCATCAAGGGACCTATTTACCATGTTAAAAATTACATTTACACTCTTTCTGTTGTGTTTTGTATGGGTTTTCTTTATGCGTTTTCCAACCTGAGGAATGTACAAAACTTCTACACCCACGTCAGGTGTGTTGGTAAAGGAAAACTCTGGTGTATTGTTTCCAGTGGATAATACGGAAGAGCCAGACATCAACCTTCTTGTATTGCTAATTGAATCGCTAAAATCTTGCTTGTTGTAATCTATTTCTTTTGATGATTCTATTGATGCTATCAACTCATCTATTCTTGCTTCTACTTCCACATTTTCGGCATAACCTGTACCAATTCTTGGTACAGCCCCTGAAGCAATTGCCAAAGTAGGACCACATTCCATTTTTTCTGAAGAACCTATGGCAGCCGCATTCTTCAAAGCATCAGCCGCGGATTTGGACGAAGCCCCAGTAATGAATTGGGAATTTTGAGTCTTAGATTGACAAGTAACTTTAGATAAGTTTCCTTTCGAAGTCATATAATCTGCAAGTATTAGTATATGTTTGGGATCAACGTTTGCACCACCTAAAGAAGCTACCTCAACAGTTCTTAAGAATATAAAATTCTTTGCGGCGCATATACCCAATTTGTTAATTATTTCGTTGACATCTTTTGAATGTGTATGGTCCGGGTCAACCGAATCCATTCTCATTATTTCATTCAAGTTAGTTCCATTGGTCCTAGCATACCAATATTTTGAAACTTTTTGGTATGGTGTTTCTTCCATTCGCGTGTTGGGTTCGATAACACCAGAAAGTTTATCCTCTTCGAAAGCTTCTTCCAATTCATCCGTCTCATCTCTATAATGATGAATTATTTTTGTTGGTGAAGTCAAACCATCACTTCTTTTCTCTGTTAACTTGACAACCATATACTCATCGCTTTTGATTGTATTTACCATTGTTAAACCTATCTTTACCTTACGTTCAACAATAACCATACCAAATTCCCGTAACATCCTATTCACGTGATTCTTGCTTACTCCATGCATAAACATTTTATTTCTATCCAGGGCAAGTAGTGTTTCGCCATTTGATATTTTCTTCTCGCCCAATATCAAAGACCAAATGTCAAAAGATACTGGTCCCATTGATTTTATACCTTTGATTCCCATTATTCCAATGTCCCCGATAATTGGCAATAACATGGAATGGATAAAGAACAACACCGGGTCTTTGCATGCAATAGATGAATGTATTGTGGATAAAATAGATTTACTGTCAGGGTATATATCTATTATCCCAACTTTAGTCGGAAAATAAACACATTCTATTAATTGCGCCATTCCGGTATTCACTTTACTTAGAATAGCTTTTGATATATCCAATGAACTAATCCTATTGTTATATAATATTTTTGTGTCCAAGACTAGTCTCAGTCCATTAGAGCTGTTAGGTATTTTTCCTATTACAGATCTATACAAATCGTAATTTTTAGGTTCGGATTCCATTAGTTCTTGTTTACTCAAAATTAACATTTCCATTGTTATATCAGAAACATTAAGCTCAACAAAATCCTTCCTTAGTGCCAGAATATCACTTATGTTTAAATATTTATTTTTCATAGATATAATTGTACCAATGCCTTTCTTATTTGAACTTCCTGACATAAGTGCCATCATTGCACCTATTCCACTGAGTTCCTCGCCAACACTACCCGAACTATGAAAAGAATTTAGGGTGGCCTGAGTTAAATGGGCTATTAAAGCCGAAGAAGCTATCATACCCACGGGAGCGCCGGGCTTAACCAATGACTTTTTATATTTTGTGTATATGATATTTTTCAAATCGTCTATTGCCTCCTCTACTATTTTGATGTCTTTTAACTGAAAAATCAAATCTAATTTTACGCCTTCCCTACTTTTTTCAGCTGCATCAGTCAAGCCAGGACTTTCCGGCAATCCATTGACAATTTCAGTAATCTCATCATCGGTCAATTTCCTTGGTATTGGTAATGACATATTCCTTTAACCTTTATGTAAAATAAGATATATTTATAGTTGGGGTACTAAAACGTAAGAGATCAATAATAACAAAAACAAAGCCAAAATGAGAAGCAATTCTCTCCATTTGCACATGCACAGATTTAATGTATGACTTGTCCAATCATTCCAACTCTGCCCCTTAATAGGTTTTATATAAGATTTTGTTGTATCACACCTAGATATATTACACACACTACATGGCATCAGTAGTTTGTTTGGTAAAATTGTATGACTTTGTGTACTTTCGTTTATTACTCTAGTCAAACATAAAGGTCCAGTTGTAGTCATAACTCGCATATGTTTACCCATCGCCCAAAAGGGAGGTGCCAATTTCATTTGTTCTATATATTCTAACCAAATAGGATTTCCAGGTTCACTTGCCATGAATGAATTTGTTATGGTATGGGATATGTTACCCGATGCCACAAAATGTGCACCGCTGTTGACCAATAGTTCTTCTAAATTCTTTTGAACGACTAAATCCAAATCCATATATATTCCACCGTGTACATATAACCAACAAGGTCTTATAGCATCAGCTCTTTGAATATTATGAGGAAATTTGTCGTAATATTCTAAAAAATCTGGGAAATGTTCACTTATAAAGTTTCTATTGTCTTCATCAGTCATCAAAACATGTCTCCATTTTGGCATCTTTGATTTTATGGAAGAAATACTCTCCTTCCAGTGGTCAGGTATGTCATTGTTTTTCCAAGTTTGCATAATAATCGTTGGGATAGTCCTAAAACTCATTTAAAAATAACCAAATATATTAAATAGAATGAGAAGTCGCAAGAAATGTAGAAATGTTTTCATAAGAGGAGCCCAAGGAATTCAAGGAGACCAAGGTTTAACTGGAGACCAAGGAGACCAAGGTTTAACTGGAGACCAAGGAGACCAAGGAATTCAAGGTATACAAGGAGACCAAGGTATTCAAGGTTTAACTGGAGACCAAGGTATACAAGGTGACCAAGGAGACCAAGGTATTCAAGGTATACAAGGAGACCAAGGTATTCAAGGTTTAACTGGAGACCAAGGAGACCAAGGAGACCAAGGAGACCAAGGTATTCAAGGTATTCAAGGTTTAACTGGAGACCAAGGAGACCAAGGAGACCAAGGAGACCAAGGAGACCAAGGAGACCAAGGAGACCAAGGAGACCAAGGTATTCAAGGTATACAAGGAGACCAAGGAGACCAAGGTATTCAAGGTATACAAGGAGACCAAGGTATTCAAGGTATACAAGGTATACAAGGTATACAAGGAGACCAAGGAGACCAAGGAGACCAAGGAGACCAAGGAGACCAAGGAGACCAAGGAGACGAAGGAGATGGCGCCTGGGATTTTTCTTTTAACACTTCGCTATCTTTGGGTGGACGCGTTTACGAATCTGATGTCGTATCTACATCTGGAAGCTCACCCTTTGTCAATGTATGTATACTTGAATATCCAGGTTCCGATTTAGTGGGTGATATAAATTACTGGAGTGTTACATGTGCTATCACAGATGATTGTTGTGGTGAGGCCGAATTGTTTGTCGTAAGTACAAATTCCGTGATTTCATCGATAGAAATAAAATTTGGAACTTCCCTGCTCCCAGTTTCGGCTTTGAGTGGATCGTTTTCTAATATTCCTACTTCTGATAGTGTCCTGGGAATTAGAATGAGAATAACGGAGAGTGTTAACGGAAGATGCCTTTTGACGTTATATTCGTCAAAAATAACATGTTAAAAAAATTGAGTTTAGTAGCACTACTAAAATGCGTACTTTGTGTGTATTAATAGGGTTTGACTACAAAAATACTAAAAAAAATTTAGTGTGTATTTTCATTGATTTGTACATTGCATACACATCTCTCAAAAATATGGGACATAAAAAAATTATGATAATAACAGACATAGTAGAAACGCCAGACATACTGCTCCTGAAGAATGCTATATTTGATGGACTAGTAGGTGGTAACATTTTATCTTTTATGTCTGAAATTCGAAATAAAGGAAAATATATAAAATATACTGGTTCTATTAGTTTGAAGCATTTGATTATGAGTTTGGTCAAATTGAACAATCAAGAAAAGATGTTATTGTATTACACGGGACACGGTGAAAACAATTCAATCACATTGCCTACTAAATTTGATGTATTAAGTATGAACGATATAAAAGACATAATAGAGGAAAGCACAAAAATAAATAAAGCCATAATATTGATGGATTGTTGTTTTGGTAGTATAAATTTACCATACACATTGCGAGGAAAAACATATAGGCTAAGTACAAACGATATGAAATTTAGCAAGAAAAAGATATTATGTATATCTTCTACTACTAAATGTGGCACTTCCCTTATGACAAATACCGGTTCAGTATTTACGAAGAGTTTATTTGAGAATATTGCCTTATCAGATGTGGTTGAGATAACAAATAGAATTAACACTGAAATATGGACTAAGAGCAATAGCAAGCAAAAGGTTACAGTTTATTCTAGTCATCCAAACATTAAAAATATAACACAAATTTTAGAGCTAGGCCCGAACTAATCATTGAGTTTAGAATTTTGATTGTACGTATACCATTTTATTATTATGGTCCAAATAAGAGTATCTTTCACTTGTAATATATAAATTAGAAGAATTTATATCTAATTTTATTAATTCTAACGTTTTCCCTAGAATTCTCCTTATCACATGAGAGCTATTATTATCTATTCTAAGAACATTATAGCCACATTCAAGGGCAACTATGGTCTTGTCTTTATCTATCTTTTGTCTTTCTTTGAAAGGTGTACCATTATAGAATTTTATATCGCTAAAATGCTGCCTTCCGTCATATTCGATAAGCAAATTATGACTTGGTACGTAGAAATCAAATCTTCTATTCTTTATGTCAACTTTATGAATGTCTATTTTCTCCAAATTTTTTCCCTTTACCTCTTTGAAGAATTCAATACCTTTCGAATTTAGGTATACGCTGCATTCTATTTCTCCCCTTGAACCACTACACATTGGACACCACTTCCTCAGTAAGACCTTTTTTTGTGTAGTCTTAAAAATGTGACCTCTTCCGCACCTAACACGTATGATGGTAGTCTCCCTTGAATATTTACTAAGCAATTCTCCTCCTTTTTTTTCGATAATGTTTTTTGCATTTATCTTTTTTTGAATGGGACACTCCGAACACCACTTCCCAGACTTGATACTTTTGGGTGTACATGAAAAAATATGATCTTGCTTACATTTCACAGATACTTTGACATCACTTCTAACATAAGGGGTAAGTAATTTTCCCCCCTTAGCTTTGATACTTAATACCAACAACTTCTGGTACTTAATTTTTCTATTCATAGGTACTGTTTTTTCTGTGTTTACTATATATCTTTATCAATATACGTAGCACGTATATAATATTGATAATTGAGGCACCGGACCAACAAAAATACCTCACATCTGTCAAAATTTAATTGGTTTATCAATCCTAAAGTAATTACCTCACCTAACAACAGTCATGAAATCACAAAAAAAATTAACTTTTACATTTTATGTTTTAGTAAGACACTTATTGTGTAGTTACCTTGTCGATCGAAGATCTTAAAGTTCAAATAAAATAATATATTTAGTTTATATATGATGTTTTAGTGAGACACTTATCTTGTAGATAAAGTTCATATAAAATATACATTTAGGATAAATAAAATATTTGTTGTGTAAACAGTGTGTATTGACTAAATGCTAAACTTTCTCAGTTTAGTTGTGTATGAAGCTTTGGTCAACACTACTAAAACT
>NVVL01000098.1 GCA_002402195.1 Rickettsiales bacterium
TTTTATCTTTCGATTTGACATATCTTCTATGATTTTGATAAAAATTCTGCAATTGATAATAGAAGTAAATAGGTTATTCCATATTCTCTTCAATCTGAAATGTAACCAAACACGCTTCCCCCAGCGTTTTACAATTCTCATGATCATCATATCTCTATTCCACTTCTACAACGGCTAATGTCTCCATCCATAGCAATATCCCCAGTGCTAGAAACACTGATCCGATAACAATAAAAGTGACCAGAGTTGATCTGAAAGTTGACACAGGACGCCAAGCTGGCAAGTTCTGTTGCAGGAAACGATTGTTTTTGAGTTTGATCATCTTGGCTTTCACGAGAGGATCAATATCCGGAGGAAGAGGATTGAGCTCGAATTCGTCTTCTTGAGATGCTGACATTTAATTATTATTTAAATCTATAAATGTCTGATCAATATTAGCAGATGGCGATGCATTCTTCGCAGAATAAAGGAGAAAGTCGATATGGACCTGAAGGAAATAATGGTAAGTTTGGTGCTTGGTAACGATTGCCTTCAGGACAGAATTATAACAATCATGTTGGTAACAACAAATATGATTTTCGCCAACATTAAAGAGAAGATGTTAATGGAAGCGGGATTAAAAATAATCATTTAACTGAAATGAATGAAAACGTAAGTTGCTAGATAGCTTATCTAAAGTACTCTGGAAACCAGTAGTTGCAACATAAAAATTAGAATGCTTCATAAGATTTTATGACAGAATAAAATGAAAATTTCTAATAACGAGAACGTCCATTGTAAGTCTTAGTTAAATTATCTTCAGAGATCGCGAAGACGTCCTTGGTGATTTTAATGATAGACATTAATAAATGAGAAATAATTATTCAAATACCACAGCGCGGCGTCCAATGCAGTCAGACACGTCTTTCATTCCCAACGGAAGTTCAAAGCAAGATCACTATTACAACTCGAATGCTCCGAAGAGAAAAGTGTACTAGAATTACAGAGATGAGAGTCCTTAGCAGCAGACACATGGATATCGTCCTTAACCCCATTAATAAAGATCTTACTAGGATTCCCGTAACTAGTATTACAATGGCCAAGACTCTTACAAGCGCCAAAAGGACACTTAAGGAGGATCTGTACGACCACCGTATTAAAACCGCGGGGGTCAGTCTCCTTACGCTACTTCGCCCCAGCCTTCTGTTAGAACTACTCATCGAGCAGGAGGATATAACGGAAGCAGCTATGGAGAGCGACAACACGAGGGAACAGATGACCAACATTATTAAGGCCGAAGAAGTGAACATCGCAGAAGAGCGGGGAGTAGAAGGCGCTCAAATTCTAGTGACTCAAGTTCGTCAGAACGTGGTGGTAGAAGAAGACAAGGACAAGGAGGCAGACATAGGAGACATAGTAGCAATCATAGACACCCTGACAGAAGCACTGAACGATAGCACAGAGATCGAGGCATCAACTACAGACACACGCAACGTGATCAAAACAGCTTCTTTCCTAAGCCCATAAATGGAGAAAGTTTGAACAACCTTGTGATGGAACCCAACATTCCAGAAGTAAATGAAGGCATCTCAATGAATTTCACGATGTAGTCAGATCCAAAGCCAACTGACACTCAAATGTGTGATACTGACCCTCCCAAAGAGCTCTCTCAAACCAACGCCACACTTCTTGAGGACAGTCTAAACTGTCAACTGTCATCTCAAGTAGCAACTCACAATGAAGAACAATGGAAAATAGATTCAACTATTTTAAGTGAATTTGCAGTGCAGTCAATACTTGATAAAGACAGAGGATCAGCTATTCAGTCAAGGATCTTTGGAGACTAGAGAGTGGATCCTAAACTCATGCTGAGAGATTTACTTGAAAAAGATAATATTTCATTGACCAGAACTCTACAGCATAGATTTGAAGAGGTGGAAAAGTTGAATGGTATTGTTGACGCGGAGGAATAGGATAAGATGGTAGTGGTTTTAGATCAGTCAGATGATTTGTAGATTTATGATTGGAATAAATATGAAGGATGCACATATATCGTCCCTCCAGTTGAGATAGAAGGCATCAACAAATAAAAAGGAAATCCATCAAAACTGACTGAAGTCCACTAATTGGCCAAAAGAGACATTTCCAGCGGAAAAGTTTTAAAATCGACAAAACTCTCAGATTTATTCACCAAAGTAAGTTACTCACCCATCATCCTGTTCAGTTGGAAAAAGGAAAGAAAGAAAGGGAAGAATCCCAGCGATCATCAGAACAATTAGGTTTGGAACAAATAGAGGTTGGAATTGAAAGAAGTGCCTTGGAATAATTCAAGTTGCCAGAAATTGAAGGTTGCATCAAGACACTGGAGTGCAAACTTAATATGTGATTGTATAGTTTTAGTTATGTAAAGAGTATTATATAAACCAACTCAATTATTCCCTGAGAGTCCTAATTCTTTGAAATTCTTCATTATTACTTCACAATGGACATGGACTGAACCTGAACTTATACTTGTTAGTTGAGCTCGTTTGCCTAAATCTTTTGAGATGGGATCGGAATTCACTAATTTTGGAGGACCTCCCAAGTAAAATGTAAATGCTTCATCTTTCCATCCCGTCATCGGACGCCATGTTGGACATTCCAATTCAAAAGCCCCTGCAGAATTAGGAAGAGTCAATATTCCATAGGAAACTATCAATAAAATCTCTCACAACTTACTTAAATCTAATTTACTGAAATCATCAAGTCTCCACACTTTACATATAAACCTAGGCCAACCATGAATACACCCAGCATTGAAATGCATATCAAAAGGATGAGCCCATACAAACATTCCATCATCATCAGGAAATGCAGTATGAGTTTAAAGACTTTTAACTTGAGAAAAAGGAGTCCAGTGTTCTCCATACTTAATCGAAATTTCGCAAAATAGACTTTCAGAGGTATCAAAATCTGTGCCACCAATGACTTGACCGATGAAATGTATCTCGGGTTTGTAATCGGCAATTGTTCTTTCATGATTCATGCCTTCTTGTTGATCGTGTAGCTTCCCCTTGATGTCTAGCTAGTCTTGCAATTAACTGAAAAATTCTTTTCCGACTTTATCCCCCGTCATCGCTGCCCCTTCGTTTCCATAGTAATTATTTTATGCTCCAAAGTTTGGATCACCGCCTTAGTAAGTCATTTTTAAATTTAAATTAATCAAAATTTCAATCGCTCTGCACTTGTTCTTTGTGAATTTAAAATATTTACTCATCTTTTTTGTAATTTTGGTTAAGTCCATTGAATGGCAAAATTGCTTTGTCCGGCACAATTTTTATGTGATTCATACTTCCTCCTCCAACTGTTGCAGTAGGCATTTCTGGAGGGAAATTTTCTATCACTTCTGGTTTCAATTTTTTGGGAGAAATAGCCCCTCTGCGAGTGATCATACTTGAATTAGAACCTGATTGAGCGTTAGCACCTAAAGATTTTGCTTCTTTCGGCTCTTAAGCGCTTCTGTGCTCACGCCCCATATTTGAATTTGCACTGTTATCTTTCGCACTGTTTCCATTCGATGAAGCCTAAGTCGACAATTCTTTCACTTTCAACTTTTCTTTCTCAGCTGAGGCTTACTTCTTGCTCTTCCTTTCAGCTCTCTTAGTCTCTTTTTTATCTTTCTTTCCTTTTACCTATGTAATCAGGCTCTCAATCAATTCCTTCTCTTGTTCTTCCTCATTAAATAAAGCTCTAAAATTCCTGATCTTAAAACTCGTATTCTCTCCTTTCTAATTAGTGATGATTGCTTAACAATGTTTGCCATTGGATCCCGCTTGACTCAAGAGTGTCTGCAAATCCTGCTGATTGACCTCACTCTCAGTCACTCCAAGCAGTTTGAAAGCCTACTCTTTAGTCACAAACCTCCCCTTGATGCGAACTCGTTGCTCAGCCACTCGCTTGCGACAGTCGTAGTTGACTCGCTTTGTATAAGTGCGTTTGCGCTTTTTGTCGATGTAGCGCTTTATTCTTTTTCGACGCTCATTGATAGTGTAGGATCCAATTCTGAATACATCAAGATCTTTATCGCTATATGGAAAGAATAATCCGTACTCTTCAATCAGATAAATAAAAGGAGAATTATCTGTAAAGGAAGCAGGAATAAGAAGCTACAAGCTACTAATACTTGGAGAAAGTCCAAGTACACCATGCACTCTATTATTGATCAGCTTGGTTATAGCTTCCTTAACTTGATGAATACGTTAAGAATCTTTGAGTTGGGACTGCTGACTCAGTTGTTGAGAAGTGGGAGGCTTGGGAGGGTCAGGGATTTGAGTTATTATTGTATCTATTGGTTGAGATTTAGAACTATTTTCTTTAAGTTTCTATTTTTTCAATTACCCTCCCGAATGAATCAAAGAGCATCTTCCATACTCATATCCCCTACCCTTCTTCATAATAGTCAAAGTAATCGGTGGAAACAGCTTTTTGATTTATTTCTTCGACCTCTTATGTTTAATCCCCCCTGCCATGCTGCTAGGTTGTTCCAATAAAGGAGAAGCAGCAATCGAAGATCGACGGCGGGATCTTGCAGTGTCATACATTGGTAAATCCGGGACACTTGAAAGAGCATAATTCGCCGCTTGGAAAATTGGAGAATGCGTGAATTGAGCCCTTTCTTAAGCCTGTTAGACAGGAATGGGCTTGATTATGGGTGAAGATTAAGTTTAAAAACTTGGAGAGGACATCATTTGGTGCATAAAGGGATTTCCTGCACTAGAAGGGTCTAAGTGATTTGTATCATTACGATATCCATATGGGAAATCACTTATTTTGCGTTCGGCATACATTCCATCATCGCCGATTCGGTAATTGTTTTGCATCCCGTCGTTATAATCTCTTAAGTCAGTACTCTTGCGGCGAGCGATTTGTAAACGCTGATTTTGCTCATTTGTGAGCGGGACTGGCGCAGCAAAGCCTCCATTGATTTGAGGATTAATCATGGGGGATTTTGAATCTTACTGACGCTGAGTTAAGAAATTACGTACCATCATTGGATCATGAGCTAATTCAGCAGTGATAACTCCATGGATATCAACTCCTTTCTCCATATCGATCATTGTATCGAAAGATTGTCCTCGTGATTTTATACCGGAATTTTCCATAGTTTCAGGTACGATTTTGAAAGCTCCTCCACTCCTCAGCTGTGACCAGAGATTATTAGTTGAATCTGTAAATTATTAGTGAGCACCAGCGTCATTCTATAATTTTGCTGGGGAAAAGGTTGTACTCGAAAGTCTTCTGCGGCGATTACCGTCTGAGAGGAAAGCATTAGCTTTAAGACTGTCAACAAGACAACTTACTGTCTGATTTGTTCATATTTCTTTAAATATATAATAAATAAAATACACTCTGCTCATCAAATCTCACTGTGTTTTCTAAAGGTTTTTATATATTTGTTCAGCCAACAGTTTAAACAACTCCTAGACTCCGGTTCCTACTTTTGCTGATGTTTCAACATAAAGCATTTTATTCTCGTCAGCAAATTTCTGTGCAATTTTAAATTAGATTTATCTATCTTAGACGTCGCATTTGTTTCCGACAAGAGCCAAAACAATTTTTTCAGATTAGACATTTTGATTGAGATCACTGACCCAATCTTGCACCGATGCAAATGACCTTTCATCTCCAACGTCAAAAGTAATCATAGCGGCATCTGCATCTCTGTAGTACAACTTGGTCATAGCTCTAAACCTCTCCGACCCTCCTGTATCCCAAACATGCATGAGTAACTTGCCTCCATTGGACAATTAAATCCGTTATTGCAAGTAAGCGCCCCCAATAGTAACTTCATGCGCAGTCGGAAACATGTCTTTACAATAGCGAAGTGAAATACTTGATTTGCCGACTCCACTATCTCCAAGTAAAACAACTTTGCATTATTGATAAGAATCTTCTTCATCTTATCCCTGGATAACATTGCCAGTGACTTTGAGACTGAGATTAATCCCGCTTTTATTAAGTTTACTATCGCTTCCTTTGGAACTGCCTCCACAACCCATTTATTCTTTTATTAATTATGATTCATAAGCCAAATTATTACTCAATTGGGGTTTTGGGGTTTTGGGGTTTTGGGGTTTTGGGGTTTT
>NVVL01000099.1 GCA_002402195.1 Rickettsiales bacterium
AAGACATCTGCAAACTCTGCCACTAAAGAATCAATGGTGTCAGCAGTGTTGTCGTTTTGTCGGGTTCCATCTCGGTCGTGCTCCGAATCCTGTCTCCTCTTCTTTTTCGGAATTGCTCCTGTCGAAGGTCCGCACGGAGCTCCTCTTGCATCCGGTGATGAGGGAGAAGGTGGAGGTGAAGGTGGCTTCTTGTCGTCGACTGCCATAACTTCGGCTTGCTGAGGTATCGGTTGGGGAAATGTGTCATGTAGCACTCCCAAGCGGATTAAATCCCTCCAGCAAATGATGAAACCGGCGCGTATGCCTTCCACAATTAATGCGTTCACGTGAATTGTTCTATTCACGAATGTGATCGTCATTACTGCAGAGCCCAAGCATTTCATAGATTGGCCACTTGCTGTAGTCACCAATTCTGCCTTGATTTTCTTGGGGCGAATACCGTACGTGCGTGCCACGTCGGCGTCTATAATGGTGCGTGTTGCACCTGTGTCAGGGAGAGCAGGAAAGTCAAATGGTGTACCAGAAGTGGCTTTCGCTTGCACCATCATTCTTGGTGTCGCAGCGTTCTCGCCTGTTAAAGTTCCCACCAATATAGCGTTTGTGGTCGCTGTTACTTGATTGGTTTTCGTCTGGGAAGTCGTCTTCTTGTACTTTTCTTTCTGCCTGTCATCATCCCGTACTCTCTGCCTGTAGCCTTTTGCTTCGTACCCAGCTAGGCATGCAGGGCTGTAGTGTCCTTTCTTCTGGCATTTATTACAACTGCCGTTTATCGCTGGACACTCACTTTTATTCTCGTGTTTCCGTTTCGCGCACCGGAAACACAGGTCTTTTCGGCGCATTTCTGCCATTTTGTCTTCTCTGGAAATGCCCGACTGTCCTCTTGGTTTGTCCCTGCCTCCTTGCTGCCCGGTCTGCATTGCATGGGCCTGTGCCTGGTGTTGGTGGGGAGCAACTGCTTTCATAGAGACAGCTGCGACTTCGTATGCGCCTGCAATACGTTGTAAGTCCTCCAAAGATGGATCGATTTCCGCTAGGAATTTTTCGCGCAGCTTGATGTCATTGGTTCCCACAATGTATCTCATGATGTACATCTGGTTAATCGTCATATTATCAAGTTCTGCCTCGTCTCCCATGCGGTGGAGAGCTGTGGCCCAATCGGTAAACCATTGGCCTGTAGCTTGTTTTGTTCTCCAGAACTCTAGCCTTCTCTCGAGTATCGGGTAGCGAACCTCCCATTCTGTCTGTAAAATGGCTATGCATGAATCACGGCCAAAGATTGGTGTATCGTCCTCGAGTTTTCTTGCTAGTCTTGAGTCGAGGTAACTGTCCAAGCACGCTCTCAGATACGCTTGCTGGTCTCGCACCTTACCTAACTCCATTCGACTTGATGAATGGTAGGCCCTGAACTTTTCAGACCAGCTTCTGAATTCTACTGGTGTGAAGTCTCTAGTCAGGGTTGGTGGCTTCAGCTCTGCGTTCGGACGCACTGTGGGACCTGGACCTGGACCTGCACCCTGTCCATGTAGTGGTGCGGCTGCTGCAGCCTCTAACGCTGCAGTGTTTTTTCTATCTTCTGCCTTTGCAATGAGCTCGTCTATCTGATCCATTAACTGGGCAATAATATTGTCACGGCGTGCATGGAGTTCCTCCGCTTTACCGTCGTAGTCGCCTTGCACGTCTGGGTCGTCCAGCAACGCGCACACGCTCAGGGAACTATCCGCTCGCGTAAACGCCTTTTGTACGGATTCCATGTGCTCCTTGAGGTTGTTGATGACGAGGAGAGAACCGGGGACGTGGGGAGCAAAGTCGAGTGACTTGATTGCACTCTTAACCACTCTTGTGAAGTGGCCTTTGAACCCGCCCCACGAGCGGCTTGCGATTTCCAGCTCTGTGAGGTCCTCCTCTTCTTCCTTCTTCTGTTTTCTCGACATGTTTGCAGTGGTCTATTTTCACTGTTTCGTGGTCTATTTCACTGTGTCGTGGCCTTGGGGATTGTCTCACTCACTGGCACTTTTAAGCCTCTTGAGGTGGCCTTTGTTTACACGACGCCATGTTAGATGAGTCTATCTCTAACAACGATAATAATATATAATAATCTAGCAAATGAGAACTACGTTCCTAACAAGCCAGTTATCATATTCAGACTGATTATTATTCTCTCTAAATATTCGTACTTCGTATAGGACAGAATAAGCAGTAGTAACTCGATGCGAATAGTTGATGATACAGCACGATCAGTTGAGTAAAGTAACAATGTACACGGTCGGATGTCTGTCACGTATATCGGATCTAACACGCCCCCCCAGTTCAGAGTGTAACGAATGAACAAAACTGTCAATAAGTCGATATGTTAATGTCGTCAAACTACTGTGTTGTGTGTAAAAAAAAATCTGGAGTTTTCTTTTTAGGAGTAGGTAACGTGCTGTAAAAATAAAAAAAATCTATTTTGAAAGCATATGGAGTAAAAATAATAATGTCGTACTAATTATTTATAGTTACTGTCTTGTGTAAATGTCGATGTCGCAATTTTGTAAGTATTTACACAAAAGAATCGAATTGGCAACAATACGGAAGAAGCAATCAGGAGAAGCTAAGTGATCAATTCAGCCCACGAGGTTGACATGCGCCTGGATGTTGGCATCTGGTTCGGCTTGGGCAGCTTCTTCAGGTTGGTCTGCGTGAGTGACAATGGCGGGAACCTCAATGCGCTGTCGAGGCAGTGTGGCCATCTGGCGGACATTCTGTCGTTGAGTCGGAATGTTGTGGATCTCGGCGAAGCGATGCGAGTTGAACGCGGTCGGGATCCACTGTTGCGTAGATTCGTGGTAACGTGGTGGAAAAAGGGCTGGCAACGCACCAGTATCCCAGACGACCGAATGAGGTGCGGCGAATCGATGAGAAAAGTCGTTCGGAAAAGGCCTCTCTTGCATGTTGCGTCTGGTGGGTTGTTGTCGGCGGCGGGAGCACTTTCGTATGCAGAAGTACAGTCCCCCTGCAGCCAAGGCAAACAGGGCAATCGACATGAACGAGATACCCACGCTGGGTGCGTGGATCTCGAGCAGGTGGAACCCGCTGGAGGTATCTTGTTCGACAGGCCTGTTTGTTGACGCCTTGGATCCCATGATGGATGTGTAGTGTAGCAAAGAAGAAATTCGAATGAAGTGGGTAAAAAAAAATGATGCGAAAGAGCGGGTGGACGAAGTGTACTTATTCGAAGTTTGCTTCTGTTTAATCCGCTTTCTTTCCTGCGAGACGCGCGCTTCTTCTTTTTGGAGGAGAAATCGCTCGTTTTGCAGCGTCGGCGTATGTCTTCATTTTTCTGCCTCTTTTCAGCTGCGTGTTCGGTGCGTGTTTCTTCTCGCATTCCGCCTTGTCAGCTTCGTGTCTTTCTTCAGCTTCAGGATTCGCTTCAAAAGAAGCTTCATGGTCAATCTTTTTCAGAAAACGTCTATTTCGTTGTCTGACTGAGCCATTTTCCGTTTTTACAAAGTAAGAACGGCCTGATTCACAGGCTGACTGGATTATGCCTGTTTCTGTCCAGCGACGCGAAATCGGATCTTGAAGCCGAACTCGGTCGCCTGTTTGGAGCTGATGTTTTCCAGACTTTTCTGTTGATGGTGTTTGCTCTTGTAGCTTCTCTCCCTGGCAGCTGCTGGTAGCAGACAAGGTGGGGATGGCTATCCTCGGCTTTCTTCCCAAGAAAAGTTTTGAAGGTGAATCTTCTTGATGCGATCTCGGCGTTGCTCGCCATATCGCCAATGCCGCAGGGAAATCCTCGGATGGCGTTCGCATCATCAAATGTTTCACGTTTTTCACCGCTGCCTCCGCAAGTCCATTACTTTGGGGATTGTATGGCGATGATTTTCGATGACGAATGTCATGTTGCAAGCAGTATGAGTTGAACTCAGTGCGAAATTGCGGCCCTCCGTCGGTCATTATCTCGACGGGAAAACCCCAAACATTCAAGATTTCAGCTAATATGTTAATTATTGCTGCTGTTGAAGTTGAGCGCAGTTTATGCACAAACGGGTAGCCTGAGAAGCGGTCTACTGTCACGAGAAATTCTCTTCCCTCGTGATGGAATAAATCCATGGAGATGCTTTCCATCGGCTCTGTGGCTTTCTTGTGTAGCTGCAGAGGCTCTTTGGGTAGCGATGGACGTAGACGCTGGCACGGTTCACATTGTTCAATCATCTTCTGGATGTCTCTCTTCATACTGGGCCAGAAGTAGTATTCCTGGGCCAATGCCTTCGTACGTACGTATCCGGCATGTCCCTGATGAATGAGCTGTAGGATTTTTGCGCGTAGACTTCGAGGAACGATGATACGCATAAAATCGACGATGAGAATGTCGTCTTGACAAATGGACATTTGTTCCCATTGGTCGCGATAAGCTCTGGCAGGGTGATCTCGCGGTAGATCCCGGAGTTGTTTTCCCTCTCTCAGTGCTCGTAGAGTTGAAGAGTAAGCTTCGTCCTCCCTCGCAGCCGACTGCATGACTTCCATGTTGAAGTTTTGCAGGGATTGAACGTCCGCCGTCTCGTACACGTAACTGTTGTCGACAGTGTAAGTGTGCACGGCACAGATGTCAGCGATGCCCTCGTCATCAGAGAGTGCATCGTTTATCGCGTCCGGGTGGAAGATAGGAGATCTCGAAAGCGCGTCTGCGATGAAATGTACCTTTCCCGGTGTCCATACGATATCGAAGGTGAAGTTAACCAACTTCTCACGAATACGTAGTAGACGAGCATTCGCGATTTCACCGAGCGGTTTGGCGAAGGTACCGACGAGTGGCCGGTGGTCTGTTACAACCGTAAAATTCGCTCCTGCAAGGTAGAACTTGCAGTCGGTTATTGCCCACGCGATGGCGAGGGCCTCAAGCTCATTCGTTGCGTAGCGTGATTCCGCAGGAAGGAGGGATCTTGAGCCGCATTGTATTAGTCGTAAAGAGTCATCTTCATTTCTCTGCACGAGAGCGTAACCAAGTCCGTGTAGGCGAGATGCGTCAGTGAGTATCTCGGTACGTAGAGCTGTGTCGAATGGTTTTACAATCATGTCGGAGACCAACAGTGCTTTTATTTGTTCAAAAGCGGACTGATGTTCAGCGAGCCACTGAAATGCGATGTTTTTCTTTAGCAGTCTTCTTAACATGTCCGTCATGTGCGCCAAGTCGGGCACGAAAAACCCAAGCTGGTTTACTAAACCCAAGAAGCTTCTCACAGTCGTTATGTCTTTCGGCTGCGGAAAGTCTCGGATGGCGGATAGTTTTGACTCGTCAGGCTTTACTCCTTTGTCTGTGATCTTGTATCCGGCAAATGAAATGTCATTGCCTGCTTCAATCTTCTTTCTTGAAAGGGTAATGTTGTGCTCACGGCTGCAAACAAGTGCAATACGTAGGAGGCGGAGAGCCTCTCTTTCCGTGGGAGCCTGGATGAGAGCGTCGTCCACAATCTTGATGAGATTTGGCACTGGAGCGAACGCTGCGTCGGACCGGGAGCACCACTCGTCCGAGGACGAGTTTAGTCCCATGGGCGCTCGAGCAAACCGGTATCGTCCGGATGGCAACAAAAACGTCGTTAAGTCTTTGCTGTCGTCATCGAGAGGGATCTGATAGTACCCCTGCACCGCATCAAGCTTTATGAAATAACGAGATGTGGGTAGGATACCTCTTATGATGTCTCGAGGACACGGAAACGGATGGATAGGTCGACGGATCTGGTTGTTGATTCCTTTGTAGTCAACTACCAATCTGACCTTTCCGTTCGGTTTGGGGACAAAGAAGGCTGGTGCGACCCAGTCCGTGGGGTTGCCCGTAACTTTCTCGATGACACCACTGCGTACAAACAACTCAATTGCCTTCTCCGCTTCTTCTCTGTAGTGAAGTGGAATTAATCTTGCTGTAGAAATACGGGTGGGTCGAACATTCACACCTTCGCGTAAATGGATGTGCATCGGGGCACCTGCCATCGGTGTCACTTCCTTGTCGTCAAAGACATCTGCAAACTCTGCCACTAAAGAATCAATGGTGTCAGCAGTGTTGTCGTTTTGTCGGGTTCCATCTCGGTCGTGCTCCGAATCCTGTCTCCTC
>NVVL01000100.1 GCA_002402195.1 Rickettsiales bacterium
ATCCGGCTGCGGCGGGCTCGATAAACAGCATTTGCACGACATCAGACAGCGGGTTGGCATAACTTTCGTCAAACTCAAGCCCGCTTCGCATGCGAAGCAATTCATCATAGTTGATGGTTGCGCGTGGATCGCCGGGCTCTGCCTGCCATTCATTGATCAAAACAGGTTCCTGCAGATCGGAAATCATGCCTTCAAACCGCATCCGACCAAGGATGGCGTTGAAAACACTTTTGGTCATGGACCAGCCCGGCAGGGGTGTTTCGGCTGTGATGCCCGCGGCATAGCGTTCGGCGACAACTTTGCCGTCATGCAGAATGACGACGGCGCGCGTACGGCGCTCCGGGCGTAATCCCGGCTCATCCATGGCATCAAACAGAATGCTGTTGAGCGCCCGGCGGTCGACATCGGCCGGAAGTGACGTGGTCAAAAGCGGGCGCGGTTCAACCGGGGTCATGACCGGGGTTGAGTTGCGCAACTTTGCGATATGTTCCGGACTGTCGGCCAATGTGCAGCCAAGATTTGGGCGGTAGATTGCAAATCGCTTGCGAAAACCAAAGGCATGCGCGCTGACAGCTTGGTTTCGCAGATCGACGTTCGTCGTAATCAGCGACAACAGCGGGTTATTGTCGGCAAGAACATCGATTTCACGGGCGCGCGTGGATGTCAGGCCATTTACGAAAATGGCGGAACACATGACCTTTGCGCTATAGGCCGCCCCAACAGGGGCAAGCCAGATAAAGAAAACAGCAAGAACAGACAGGCCGATCAATATCAGTCCGATAAAGATGGCCTTGATCCACTGCATTCCATTTCCCTGAATATTTTTGAATTTGTTGGGGACGGAAAGGGTCGCTTGCTTCGAAGAATAGGTCAAGCCATCGTATCGTATAGTTTTATTATGATTTTTGTCTAATGGGTGCTGATGCACCCGGCTTGCGTAGCGAAACCAGGAAGCCAATAAAGTAAAAACCGCCCAAAACTGCGGCTGCGCCGGCCCAGCCGTCGCGATCAATCATCGCCCCGGCAAAGGGCGGCACGATCACGACAAATATCTCGGCAAACTGGGCGAGCATCCCTTGTAGGGCGGGCATGGAAAGACCTTCTGTTGCAATCTTTGGCAAAAGGGCAAAGCACGTTCCTGCAACAGCACCCTGACAGATATTGAAAACAATCAGCATCGAAATGCTAAGCGGAACCGATGTGCTGACAAACAGGGTAGAAATGGCAACGGCCATGATTGGCAGAAACACGATCAAAATGGCTCTGCCGGGAATGCTGCGGCCCAGCACGGCGCCAGCAGCCACACTGCCAACCACGTTACCGGCAATCGCAGTCGTGCCGATGATGCCGGCCGAAAGGGCGATACCGATATCAAGGTTGTCGGCCAGCATTGCGGGCATAAAGGCCAAGGCCGCCGAGGTCGCCCCGGCAAAGGCGGCAAAGGTCATTGCGACCTGAAGAGCTGCGCGCGATTTCAAGACACCGATCACCCCCAGAAGCAGGGATCGTCGCGCACTGCCGGTTTCTGGTTTGTCCATCAGTGCCAGAAGCGGCAGCAAGATCAAAACAGGCAGCGTGCAGGCACCAACCGCAAGGCGCCAGTCAATCCAGGTGACAACGGCGGCACTGATCCAGTTGCCCAGTGCAATGCCAACCGGGATGAAGGTGCCCCAGATGCTCATGGCCATGGCGACCAGTTTCGGGTTTCGAAACCCGGCCATCCAGCTTGGCGCACCAACAACGATCAACAGATATCCAACACTGGTGACGAGCCGCCCAACATACAAAAGGCTGCTGACACTTGCCGTGGCAAAGATCAGCGCGCCCAAGATCATCATGACACAGCCAAGCACCAGCGATTTTCGCAAACCCGCCCGGGCGGCCCACACACCGGCAGGAATGGCGCATAGCGCACCGGCGGCTGTAATAAGGGAGGCCACCAACCCGAATTCTGCCTGACTAAGCCCGAAGCTTGCGCGCAAATCAGGCGCAATCGGACCGATCAGTCCGACCTGCATTGAGGCGGTCAGTCCAAGTCCGTAAAGAATAATAACGGCGGCAATGGGCGGCATGGGTCGGTTCCGTGGGCGGGGATCGGTGTGGTGTGTTGGTATGAAACAGAAAACTGATACCCGATTTACCGCAATGATTGCCACGTATGAAATATGCGTGGGGCAGGTAACTAAATATGCGCGGGCTTCTGATCAAACCCGGTGGTCAGGCGCACAGCCGTGCCATCAGACAGGAAAAACCGTTCCCACAGGATGTAGGTATCGATGATGCGCATTGGGTCGCCATCCCGGCGGGACGTCTCGAACGTCAGGTGATCGGTCTGGTCTTCGTGCCAGCCAAGGTCATGCAGGCTTTTTTCCGCCGATGCGATTTCCGGTGTGGCAAACCGCCAGAGCGATGTGCCAAGCAGGGGCGTGCAATCGCGTTGCCATTCGTTTTCGCGCGGGCGCGATGCACATAGCAGGCGGTGTGAACGATCCTCGATCAGGTGGACACGTTGTGACGAGTGCATGACCAGCCGTTTGACCGCGTGATCAAGGCGGAAATTGCGCTTGCGCGTCATCATTTGATGGATGAGGTCATATTGCAGCGGGGCGGGGCTTTGCGCCCCGCTTTCCCAACGCGATACGGTTGCCTGTGTCACGCCCAGAATATCGGCCAGACGGGATTGCTTGATGTCGCTTGTGCGTCGCCACTGGCGCAAAAGGCGACCAAATTCCTTGTCTGGTGCTGTCTCATCCATGGGCTTCATGACGATCAACCGGTTTTGAGCATGTCCAAATCTATCACATCGTCCGGGTATCGGCAGCAATGCCGCAATCAGGCGATAAAGCGCCCGATATCAATCTGGCAGCGACCATATTTGCGACTGTCGCACAGATAAAAATCTTCAAGCGCGATTTCAGGGTCGCGCGGGTCGCGTTCGGCAACGATCAGGGTGTTGCCATCAATCCACCCGGCCTTGGCAAGGGCTGTGATGCTGGGCTCGATCAGGTCTTTGCCATAGGGCGGGTCCAAAAACACCATGCTGGCAGGTCGACTTGCACGCGGTGGTTTGGTGGCGTCGGCACGCCGTGCACTGGCCTGATCGGAAATGCGAAGGGCGTCGATATTCTGTTCGATGATCGCAACCGCCTTGCGATCGTTGTCAAAGAATACGGCTTGGTCGGCGCCACGCGAAATGGCTTCAAGCCCAAGCGCACCGGACCCGGCAAAGGCATCAAGGATCACGCCATCAAAGAGCGGGTTGAAGTCATCCTCATACCAGCGCGATGCGTGTGACAGGATGCTGAAAAGCGCTTCGCGGACCCGATCAAGGGTCGGGCGTGTGTCGCGTCCCTCAGGTGCGCTTAGAAGTCTGCCACGATGTGTCCCGCCAACAATCCGCATTCAGCTTAGTCCTTCTTGCCGCGCGGACGGTTGCCGGACGGCTTGCGGCCGGGCGCACTATGTGTGGTATCGCCGGAACGACCAGCCGGTTTTCCCGATGGTTTTCCGTTTGGCTTTCCACGACCGCGTCCTTCAATGAAGCCCGGTTTACCTTCACGGCCACCAGTGCCCCGTCCGCCATCACGACCGCCGTCGCGACCGCCATCACGTCCACTGGCTGCTTTGCCCTCGGCACTGTAACGACCACGGCCCTTGTTGGTCGGGCGTGATGATCCGCGTTCTTCGCGCATGTCACGTTCCTGGCGCCCACCACCACCGGTGGCCGGTTTGCCACGTCCACCGGCACGTGGGGCAGCGCCGATGCGCGGGCCTTTCCGTGCAGCACCGCCAGACGGGCGTTCGCGGGTTTCACGCTGTTCTTCGGCTTCTGCATTCTGGGGTGTAGCGTTCGGGCCGCCTTGCGGGCGTTTGCGCTGTGCCGGTTGGCCAAACACGGTGCGCGGGGCCTTCGGGCGCGATGTGCCGCCACGGGCAACCGATTTCTTTTCGGAAACCTTGGAATAGTCGCCCTTGAAGAATGCTGCGAGCTGTTCTTTCATGACCTTGCCGGTCACTTCCTCGCACTCGCCCGGGGCCAGATTGCCCAGTTGGAACGGGCCATAGGATACGCGCATCAGGCGCGTGACCGGCCAGCCAAGATGTTCCATGACACGGCGAATTTCGCGGTTCTTGCCTTCGCGGAGCGTCACCGTCATCCAGGCATTGGTGCCTTTCTGAACATCGACCTCGGCGTGGATGGAGCCGTAATTGATTCCGTCGACCGTGACACCGTCTTCAAGCTGTTTAAGCTTTGCCTCGTCGATCTGGCCATGCACGCGCACGCGATAGCGCCGCGCCCAGCCGGTGGCCGGCAGCTCAAGATAACGGGCAAGCTCGCCGTCGTTGGTCAGCAACAGCAACCCTTCGGAGTTCAAATCAAGTCGCCCGACCGAAATCACGCGCGGCACATAACTTGGCAGATGTTCAAACACCGTATCGCGGCCCTGTTCGTCGCGGTGGCTGGTGACCAGCCCGCGCTTTTTAAACAGGCGCCAAAGACGCGGCTTTTCCTTTTCGGGCAGTGGCTTGCCATCGACAATGATTTCGTCTTCGTCGGTGACGGTGACCGCCGGGGTATCAAGCTTCTTGCCATTCAGGCGCACGAGCCCCTCGGCGATCATGCGTTCGGCATCACGCCGCGAACAAACACCTGAGCGCGCAATGCGCTTGGCAATGCGTTCGGGTTTGTTGTCGTCTGGTGTGGTGTTCTTGTCGCTCATTTGCGGGCCTCGGAAATCAGGGCGTCGAAAATCTTCGCATCGCCCGAACTGATATGGAATTCGGGATGCCACTGGACCCCGAGACAATAACGATATTTCGGATGCTCAATCCCCTCGATCACGCCATCGGGCGCATAGGAATTAATGATCACATCCGGGCCAACCCCCTCAGCCGCCTGATGGTGGGCGGAATTGACGGACAGTGTTTTCACATCGCCAACGATTTTGGCCAGAAGCGTATTCGGTTCAACCGTCACATCATGGCCCGGCTCGTTGCGCGGATTGGGTTGTTCGTGGGGCAGGCAGTTTTCGATCGCGTCCGGGATATGCTGGATCAGCGACCCGCCCAGAATAACATTCAAAAGCTGCTGACCACCGCAAATGCCCAGAACCGGCATGTCGCGCTCAAGCGCGCCTTCGGCCATCGCCCATTCAAATTTGGTGCGCCGATCCTTGGTAACAACCGTATCATGGGTTTCCGTCGCGCCAAACAGGGTCGGGTCAACGTCAAATGCACCGCCCGTAACCACCAAACCGTCAATCAGATCAAGCAGATCGGGGACCAGTTCCACCTCGTGGGGCAGGGGCATCGGAATGCCGCCCGCCTCGGTCACCGCACCGGCATAGTTTTCACGCAGCGCATACCACGGGAATTTGGAATAGCCCCCCGGTTCTTCGGAATCGAGTGTGATACCAATGATCGGCTTGCGCGTGTTCATGATCAAAATAGCCTTGATGCTGGTGACGGAAACTCAGGCGGAAACTACCTGTGTAACCCCGTGAGGGCAACGGCAATTCACGCTGATAGTCTATGCGTTCTATGCAGGCAGGAAGCGCCTGCACACCAAACGACAGTTAACAGATGATCGCTTGACCGATTATCTGCGTGGTAGCACTCTGGAGCCCAACGCCCTAAACCGAAGTAAAAACAAGAACAGCCCTGACAAACAACGTGATTTGTCAGATGGCACAAGCGGGATGGAAAGATCATGAGTGCAGACAGCTATATGGATATGGCGCTTGAAGAAGCCCGCGCGGCTGCGCGCCGGGGCGAAGTGCCTGTGGGTGCCGTTCTGGTCGATGCCGATACCGGTGAGGTTTTGGCACGTGCCGGAAATCTGACCGAGGAAATGAACGACCCGACGGCGCACGCCGAAATCCTCGTGATCCGGGCCGCAGCCGGGGCCAAGGGCGAACCCAGACTTCCCAATTGCGATCTGTATGTCACGCTTGAACCTTGCCCCATGTGCGCAACCGCCATTTCGTTTGCGCGCCTGCGGCGGGTTTATTTCGGGGCTTATGATCCCAAGGGCGGCGGG
>NVVL01000101.1 GCA_002402195.1 Rickettsiales bacterium
TTAAATTACTAAATTATTTTTAAATCTAATGTTACTTTATAGCTTCTAACTATTTGCTCAGTTGTTAATAATATGTTTAAATATCATCTATAGGTTTCATTTTGATGTTTTTAGAGTTATGATATTATCTCGTATATATAGCTGGGAATTTAGGTGGAGTGTCTGTGGATACGGATATGGGAAAAAAATATACAAAATTTGAGTTTTATGATCAAAAGCTCAGTCATATTAATGACATTCGTTTTACCTATAGAGAAATGGACGTCTTGGCTTGTTTGGTCAACAAATTAGAAGAAGAGGAAATTTCATTATTATTATCAATTGCCTCACAAACTATCAAGACCTATATCAGAAATATACGCATAAAAATTGGAAATAATTCTAGAATATCAATCCTGCGATTTGTAGAAAAGTCTCAATATCTTCTTCTTATTATTGAATATTATAAATATATCAATATTGAAGCATCGTTTCAAAAACAACTACTTAATATTGGGACAAAAATTAACCCTGAGCTAATTAGCATCAAGCTAAGCCATGGAGGTTTGTCTAAAACAGAACAGAATAAGCTAAAAATTTTGAATGACCATTTAAAACTGTCAAATATAATATTAGAAAATCTTCCGCATCCTGATACTAATGCGCCCCCGAACACGCGTCACCCTAACATAAGTCACTCTAACACAAATCATCCTGAGATATGTCATGAATCGGTTAGTGTGTTGGGTAGCTCATTACCAAGCCGGAGCTTGCAAGATATCATCATAATGCTAGAAAGCACGGATTTGGATTTTGACAAAAATGAGATTATTGATCTAGAGAACAACTATTATGAGTCAGTTTTTATATTAATTGAAAAGATTTTAAAAAGCCCTAAAATACAAGATTTTTTTGACAAGCATGTTAAAAATAGCAAAAAATTATCTTTCAAAAGGGCATCCAAATCTCCTTGGAATAAATTATATCTAATAGTTATATTTAGTGTTTTACTAGCTGCTATATTAGCATATAACAATCTGATATTTAGCTTCAAAACAAAAACTGTTATTAAATCTAATTTATTCTTATCTCAGGTTGATTCGAAATTATACAGATCAGGCATGACTAGCCTTATAAAAAATAAGTTTGCAGAAAGTTCTGATATTCAAAAAGTTGTTCTAGCAGGGATAGGAGGCGCTGGAAAAACTACGTTAGCAAGGCAATATGCTAAAAATTCTAATGCTCGTATAATATGGGAAATAGAGGCAATTACTAAAGAAAAAACCTTTTTGTCCCTGCAACAACTAGCCTCCGAATTATGCGAAAACAATATTGAAAGCCAAGACCTGAAAGCAATTTTATCAAGAGGTAATGCAACAAGTAGATATGGGAAATTTATGTCATTTCTTACGCAAAAACTTAAAACACACTCTAATTGGCTGTTAATATATGATAATGTTAAAAATTTTCAGCATATTAAAAAGTTTTTTCCTTATGACCATAATGTATGGGGCACCGGCAAAGTAATAATTACTACTAGAAACAGCAACATAAGCAGTAATATCTTCATACCAGATGATAATATTATCTATGTGGGAGAATTAAATCCTAAAGATAAACGCACTTTATTTGATAATATAATAGGCGATCTGGGTATGATGACTGAGAAGGAAAAGATTAAGATAAATGATTTCCTTGCTCAAGTTCCCTCCTTCCCGCTGGATGTATCCTTGGCAGCTTATTATATCAAAGAAACAAATATTTCGCATGAGCGCTACCTTAACCAGTTACTAAAAAGAGACAAAAAATTTGTTTTAAAGCAAGAAAAATTACTTAGCGAAATAGGCGAATATTCAAATACAAGATTTGATATTGTCGCTATATGTACGAAACAGTTGATTAAAAACAATCCAAATTTCCAAGAATTACTATTTTTAATTAGTTTAATTGACCCCCAAACTATTTCTCGTGAAATTCTATTAGATTTTAAATCCAATATTATTGTAGATAGATTCTTCCATTTCTTAAAAAAGTTTTCCCTTATCACCAAGCGCACGTTAAGTATACACAATCAGAACATTGACTCCATATCATTGCATAGGAGTTCAGGACGGATTATTTTGTCATTTCTCAAATCTTTTATGAATGAAGCTGAAAAGCAGGCGGTTTATAATCAAGTAAACCAATCCATAGCTAAATATATGCTGAAGGTAATAGATCAGTGCGATATCACAAAAATTAAGTTGATCATCCGACATGCCGAATCGTTTATACGCAACACCAAGGAAAATCCGATTGATATAAAAATGGGTAATTTGTTGAGTGAGTGTTATATGATTGTTGGTGAGTACAAGAAATCTAAACAATTACTTCATGAAATTATTTCAGTGAATAATCTTCAAGATATACCAAATTCAGAAAATCTTGCCGAAACCATCAGTCATCTTGGAAATGTGTATAGGGCAATGGGAAAATATCAAGAAGCGCAAGAACATTTAGAAGAGTCTAGCAAGCTTCTTGCTCAAACATATGGATTAAAGAATATTATAACTCGAAAAGCTTTAATAAATTTATCTTATACATATCGGGATTTAGGAAAATATCATAAAGCCAAAAACATCCTGAAAGACATGCTAAATGTATCAAAAGAGCTCAAAAACATCGCTCCTATTGAGCTTGCAAATATCAAAGCTGAATTAGCTGATATTTATAAAAAGCTGGGAATGTATGATATAGCTTTAAAATACTACCAGAAAGCAATTGCAACTTTGAAAAATCATTATGGAAATAATACTACCAAAATAGCCTGGATATATGTTCAGCTTGGAGCTTTGTATAGAAATATGGGGCTTTATAAAAAGTCAAAAGATTTAGTCGATCAAGGTAGTCGGTTTTTTATTGATAATTATGGAAAACATAGCGTAAAAATAGCCTGGATATTGATTCAAAAAGGGAATATATATCAAGATATAGGGAACACTAAGAACATTACTGAACTCTTTAAAAGAGCGCACAGGATTTATCAAGATTATTATGGTGAAAATCACATAAAATTAGGATGGGCAAGCTGTTATTTAGGTAGAGCATATTCAAAGTTTGGTTTGCATAAGGAGTCTATTTCCTTTTTGAAACAAGCCGTTAAAATACATAAAATGCACTATGGATTAGATCATGTAAAAACAGCCTGGGCTCAGAGCCACTTAATAAATTCGTATATAAAAAATGGAAATCTAACAGAAGCCCAGCATTTATTAGAGCAGGTTAATAAGATCTATAAAGATTTTTATGGAGCAACGCATGTAAAATATGCTCATATATTATTAGCAAAAGGCCAGATTAGCTTTGCAAAAGGCCATTTAGAATTAGCCGAAATGATGTATAATGATGCTCTGGATATATATAATAATAGTTCTCATGCTGGACGATATAAGTGTTTTGAAGCTCTGGGAGATTTATATTTGTTTCGCGCGCAAAATAATGTCTCAGGAAATATCAATATATCTAATATCTTGTATAAAAAAGCAAAATATTATTTCACAGAATCACTGGATATATTACTTAAGGATTTTCCAAAAGATTCTCCTCATGTAACAAGAATACAATCAAAAATCTAATAATATGGCTTGAATTCAAGAAAAAAATGCAACCTGCAGAACATTGCGTATAATACATAATGATGACGATATATTATGAATGAAATCTTAGATAAGATATTAGCTAGAACCTTAGGAATCTCCTCCTTCTCCTCGGTGGGAGTGGATGTCAGAACTAACTAATGCTGGAGAAGTAAATTGTCGCGTATAAAAAAATTATTCTTATATTTCTTGGGAATATTAATTTTAACCATTGGTTATTATATTTTTTTCCATAAACCGAAAGCAGACCTTATTCGCTCTGAATTACCGCTACCTTGCAATGAAATAATATTAGTGCGTTCAGATTTAATAAATCAGATAGCATCTTCTCTCAAAGAAAAGTCTGGAATACAGACCGTTGTTTTACATGGAATTGGCGGGGCGGGCAAAACCACGCTGGCAAGGCAATATGCAAGCAGTCAACCATACCCAATCATTTGGGAGGTTAATGCTGAGAATAGCGCAACATTGAATGCATCTTTTGAAAGATTCATTTATTCTAGCTGTAAATCTGAGAAATTAAAAAACGAATTCAAGCTAATTTCAAAAGATAATGATGCTGTGCGCCGGGAACGTAATCTATATTTATTTTTCGCCAAAATTGTTAGAGAATATGATAATTGGTTACTTATATATGATAATGTGCGTCAATTTCATGACATAGAAAAATACTATCCATATGATACATCTGTGTGGGGGAATGGCAAAATAATAATAACGACTCGTAATTCTCGTATCAAAGATAATATACTCATACCTGATAGTAATATGATCAAAGTTGATGAGCTGACAGAGCTGGAAAAAACTGCTCTTTTTAAAAAAATACTACCCAATAATATAAATGAATCACTGAAAAATGAGCTAGCAAATCAAGAGTTTTTGAAAACCATACCATCTTTTCCTTTAGATGTCATCACGGCTGCATATTATATAAGGGAAGAAAAAACACCTTTTGCTGAATATTTAAAATATATAGAAACTCACAATAATCAATTCACTAAGCTCCAAAAAGAACTTTTATTGAATATAGGAGGATATGATAAATCTAGATACGGGATAATCTCTACTTCAGTTAAGCATTTGATTGAGAATAATGATTTACTTCCTCAGCTTTTATTGCTTTGTTTGCTTGATTCTAGAAATATTCCATATAATCTAGTTACTAAATCTAAGGATCCGTATATTATTGACCAAATAAGTAATATACAGAAACTAGCTTTAATTTCACTGGAGGACAAAACTAATAATTTTATTTCCATTCATCGGAGCACGCAAGCAATCATGCTATCTGTGATCCTTGATATTGTTGATGCAGAGCGCGTTAAAAAGGTAACTAACCAGGTAGTTTTAGACTTTGTTAAATATCTAGACAACAAGCTGAGTAGTTTCTCTACGGCGGAAATAAAATTAATGATCAATCATATGCAAAGAATGCTTGGGCGCTTGGAAATATCGTCAGATAAATCTAGAATATTATTAAAACAAGCTTTGGGGGAATATCACCTTAGGATTGACCAGGATAAACAAGCAAAAGAGCTTTTCAGGCAAGTTGTATCAGATAACAAAAAGCATCGTGATCAAAATAGTACTGAAACCGCCACTTCCTTGGTGTTGTTCGCAATAACATTGGTAGATTTTGCAGAAAATGATAAAGCACAAGAGCTGATCACTACTGCCCTGAATATTTTTGAAAAAAATAAGGAAGATGACAATAATATTGCTTGGGCGAAGGTATGGTTGGGGGTGATTCAAAGAAATAATGGAGATTATAAAAAGTCAATTGACCTGCTGGAGCAAGCTGTCAGCATTTATGATAAGAACAAAAAAGAGCAAAGTTTATACTGGGCTTATGTTTATCTTGGCAGTTCTTATGTATCGATAGGAAATAACGAAAAAGCCAAATATTTGTTAGAAAAGGCGCAAGATTTCTTCATCGAAAATAATGGCCCTAAGCATTTCAGGATTGCCTGGCTATCAACTTATTTAGGCAAAGTTTATACGAATATGAAAGAGTATAAAAAAGCTGAGGATGCCTTGAACACCAGCCTTACCCTGCATAAAAATCTTTTTGAGGATAAGCATTATAAAATCGCTTGGAGTATGGAGAATCTAGCTGCGCTCTATACTGAATTGGGTAAATATCAAAAAGCTAAATCATTAGCCACCCGGGCCATAGCTATATATAATGCAGACGAATCTTCGAATCTTTTAGCATTATCACGCACCAAAGCGCTCTTAAACAAGATAAATCAGGCCTTAGGTGAATAAGCTGGTTACCCGCTGCGTTTCTTTAGAAGCTACGTCCGCAGGTCTAGAATATCCTCTCTCTTTAAGAGGGAAGGGCACCTGTCTTTTGAATATAGAAAATATATAGGAAAATTTAAGTATAAATTACGTAGGGATAAACAAAGA
>NVVL01000102.1 GCA_002402195.1 Rickettsiales bacterium
GTTGTTATACAAAGACAAATACTAATTGAAGTCTGTGACTCGCAACAAGCCTCTCGACTTCGAGAAGACTTGCGCTTGGACGAACACTAATTTCTACAGAACGCAGTATAATGATATGTCGAGTCGAGTAAGTTGCCCCTTTAACTTGTAGACTCCTTCTCCAAATAGAGACATGGTAATCCCAGGCTATCAAGGATTCGTCCCAGGAGTAAAAGCAGATAACATCTACGGAAAAACAAACACAGAAGCCTCAAGAAAAGTATTGAATAAAACACTTGATGGAAGGATTGGTTTCAATTCATTTGTTAATATAGGGTAAGTGTGTGATGTATCATAACGCCGCTGCTGCAACAGAAAAGCATCATTAAGTCGAGTATAAGATAAATCTATGGTGGCAACTTGTAATAAGTATGGGAAATCAAGTATTATTCCTAATCATCCAAATAATCATGATTTAGAGAATACTACTACGTAAAGGTTGGATATGATTTCGCCTGTTAAATTAGCTAAGCCGAATGTTAGATCTAAGAGTGTGATTAGCTATAAAATGCAACTGCCGGAGCCTACACTTGGGAAAGATTCGGGTTCTGGATTCGCTCCGAATAAGCCGATGAGAATTTCTAATATGATGTGTTTAAACATTGATTATCTTTATTAAGACAAATGGAATAGTGAATATATGCACAGAATGAACACAGAGAAACCTTTTCATAAAACAAAGGTGCGAATGAATGATGGAAGGATGAAGAGGAGATAGCTAGATATTGAAGCTGAGATTGATACTATGATTAAGACTTAGTTGTGATTGTTTAATAATTGATTTAACTTTCTGATGATTAACCTCGTTTAAATGACCAAATTTATTACCATTAATTAAAGATATTTTATATGGCAGAGTAAGTATAAGTGCGACTGACCAAGTTAGAGAAAAGAAGGATTTTTCACAAGCTATCTTGGAGAAGAAGAAAGCCCCCCACAAGCTGACAGTGGAGGACGCCTCTAACGACGACAACTCGATCGTGGAGATGACTCAAGCTAAAATGGATGAACTTAAGATCTTCAAAGGAGATACTGTTCTTCTCAAAGGTAAGAGTATGGTGGGACTTATTTCTGTGTAGGTAAAAAGAGACGTGATACTGTTTGTATTGCTTTGGTTGCTGAGGATTCTGATAATTTGGATAATTCGAAGCTCAGAATGAATAAGGTCGTAAGAAAGAATCTCTGTGTCCGTCTTGGTGACATCGTTCAAGTTCATCCCTGTCCCGATGTACCGAATGGTAATCGAGTTCATATCCTTCCAATTGATGATACTATTGAAGGTATTACTGGAAACTTGACTCAGATCTATTTGATTCCGTACTTTAAGGATTGTTATAGACCTTTGAGAAAAGGGGACACATTTTTAGTCAGAGGAGGATTCAAAGCAGTAGAGTTCAAAGTAGTTGAAACCGACCCAGGAGAATACTGTATCGTATCTCCAAACACAATGATCTTCGATGAAGGAGAGCCAATCCAAAGAGAAGATGAAGACCAAAGAGATGGAATTGGATATGATGACATTGGAGGATGCAGACAACAAATGGCGAAAATTAGAGAAATGATTGAATTGCCATTGAGACATCCAACACTCTTCAAGACCTTGGGAGTAAAGCCCCCAAGAGGAGTATTGCTCTACGGACCACCAGGGTCAGGAAAGACTTTGATCGCAAGAGCTATTGCAAACGAGACTGGAGCATTCTTCTTCCTTATTAACGGACCAGAAATCATGTCAAAAATGGCTGGAGAAGCTGAAGGAAATTTGAGAAAAGCTTTTGAAGAAGCAGAAAAGAATTCACCAGCAATTATCTTCATCGATGAACTTGATTCCGTTGCTCCAAAGAGAGAAAAGACTCAAGGAGAAGTAGAAAAAAGAGTTGTGTCTCAAATGCTGACTCTCATGGACGGACTGAAAGGAAGAGGACAAGTTGTTGTTATTGCTGCCACCAACAGACCAAATTCAATCGATACCGCCTTGAGAAGATTTGGAAGATTCGATAGAGAAATTGATATTGGAGTTCCAGATGAAGTTGGAAGAATGGAAATCATGAGAATCCACACAAGAAACATGAAACTTGGCGAAGACGTTGATCTTGCTGCTGTAGCTAAAGAAACCCATGGTTATGTTGGGGCTGATCTTGCAGCGCTCTGCACGGAATCTGCCCTTCAGTGTATTAGAGAAAAGATGGATTTGATTGATATCGAAGATGAAACTATTGATGCTGAAATCTTGGATGCTATGTTTGTCACACAAGAACATTTCACATTTGCTATGGGTCAAACTAATCCTTCATCTCTTAGAGAGACTGTAGTCGAAGTACCAAATGTGCAGTGGGATGATATTGGTGGTCTTGATGAAACCAAAAAATCACTCTAGGAAATGATCTTGTATCCAATTGAACATCCAGAGAAGTTCTAGAAATTTGGAATGTCACCATCAAAGGGTGTATTGTTTTATGGACCTCCAGGATGTGGTAAAACTCTTTTAGCCAAGGCTGTTGCCAATGAATGCTCTGCTAATTTCATCTCCATCAAAGGGCCAGAACTTCTTACTATGTGGTTTGGAGAATCAGAAGCAAATGTTAGAGAAATCTTTGACAAAGCAAGAGGAGCTGCTCCCTGTGTGCTCTTCTTCGATGAGTTGGATTCTGTTGGTGCAGCCAGAGGATCTTCACAAGGTGATGCTGGAGGTGCTGGAGACAGAGTCATGAATCAGCTTTTGACCGAAATGGACGGAGTTGGTGGCAAAAAGAATTTGTTCTTTATTGGTGCCACTAATAGACCCGATATTCTTGATGAAGCTCTTATCAGACCTGGAAGACTCGATCAAATGATTTATATTCCTTTGCCCGATTTGCCATCCAGATTCAGTATCTTGAAAGCAGTTCTAAGGAAGAGTCCCATTGCCCAAAATGTATCGATTGAATTTTTGTCACAAATGACAGAAAATTTCTCTGGAGCTGATATCACTGAATTATGTCAGAGAGCTATTAAAGCTGGAATTAGAGAATCAATTGAAGCTGAAGTCTAGAGAGCCGCGTTAACGAAAGATAATCCAGATGGCGATAACGTAGATATGGAAGAGATGGACGATCCAGTCCCCTTTATCACAAGAGCTCACTTCGAAGAAGCACTGAACAACGCGAGAATTTCAGTCTCCAAATATGTAAGTACCGTTAGAAATTGACCCGAATTAGGACTTAGACAAATTTGAGCAGTTTAGAAGAAAGATGGATCCAGCTTATGCCGCCAGTCAGACTGGTTCGGGGTAGGCTAATAGAATCAATTGGCCATAGGATGATGGATAAGCGTTCAATGCCGCATCAGCAGATTAGGAAGATGATCTGTATAGTTGATTATTGATTTAATAATATTTAATAAAAATATCTACTCAAAATGCAAGAATACAATTTGGAAACTGGACTAGGCAGGATTAATGATCAATACGTGCAGAATGTTATTGATTACTTGGAGACTGGAGTCTTCAATAATAAAAATCATTAGAATTACATCGAATGTTATTCGTAAGTGCACTCCCACTCATGTATCTTTAGTATCGTGCTCCATCTCTCAGATTAATGCGATTAAGCAAAGGAATTGCACGAATACTTCATGGCAACGATCAAGAAGTACTCAATGTAAGCAGCTCCATCTTTATCAATTTAGTGAACGTGTGTACAAAGTTCTTAGAGATAAGCGAGACCAGGATCTGCTCAAAGAATACGTCAGATAGTGGAATAATCATAGAATCATGGTGTATTGGATGAGAAAGATATTCAACTATTTGGTAAGTTTAGAGGAGTCTTATGGGGTGATAGGATCGGTATTATCTTAAGAATGGGAATATGGACGGTCTCTGTTAAACTGGGCTAAAGATATTCAAAGATGAAGTAAGCCACCCAACAATAATCTGATGTATAGGTGTTTTCTAAAATCCAAGATAGTTTGACTGATGCAATTCTGAAGTAGATTCAAAACGAGCGAGAGAAAGAGTTTGTTGATTGGTTAATATTGAAACCCGTCATCATGAGTTACTCGTAGCTGGGACTCACTAAGACTGAGATTGCGAACTAGGGCGGGGAATTGTTCTGGAAAGGAGAAAAAGATATGACTAATTATGAGAAGTACTTTGAGGCACCCTTCATTCAACATTCAAGGCAATATTATATTAAGAAATCTACTGGATGGCTTTCATCACTCAATTGCCCCGAATATTTAAATGAGGCTGAATAGTATTTGCTTAGAGAAGAGAAGAGAGCTGATGATAACTTTGACCCTCAAACTAAGTTCAAGATTTTAGATACTTCGCAGATGGAAGTTGTTGAGAAACATGCTCAAGCGTTAGCTGAGAAAGAAGGAACTGGGTGTAGGGAGATGTTTAAACATAAGAAGCTTGAAGAACTTGCTCTTATGTATCGTGTATTCAGCAGAGTAGAGCTGACATTGAAATACATCTTAGATGAAATGCAGCCTTACATTCAAGAAAGAGGAAAGATTTTGGTTATGGATAAAGAATTAGAAAAGAACCCCGTAGAATTCACAAAGAAGCTGCTTGAGTTGAAGAGAGAAATGGACGAAATGGTTGAGTCATCTTTCAATAACAACATGAAGTTTTAGAAATCCAGAGATACATCGTTCACTAACTTCATGAACGAGCAACAAGTCACCGCCCACTTCATCGCCTCCTACTGCGACAACGAATTCAAAAAAGGACTAAAAGGAGTAAGCGAAGCCGAAACCGATTCCCGTCTCGATGCAATAATCCGTCTATTCTGTTGCCTCCATTCCAGAGACGTATTCGTAAAGCAATACACAAAATTCTTAGCCGGTCGTCTCCTAAACAAATCCTCCATCTCTGACGATGCCGAACAACTAATGCTCTCAAAGTTAAAAGTAGAATGTGGTCTTCAAACAGTAAACAAGATGTCACACATGTTTACAGATATGACTCTCTCAAAAGAATTAATGAATGAATTCAAGAAATCACCATTTGGTAATGATGGGTTTATTAATGGGGTTGAGATTCATTGTGAGGTTCTTACTAATGGTCATTGGCCGGAGTAGAATTCTCCTAATACTAAATTGCCGAGAGAGTTAGCGGAATGTTCGAATAAGTTTGAGATGTTTTATAAGAAGAAACATAATGGGAGACATTTGTCTTGGATTTTTAATCATGGGCATGTTGAGATTACGCCCAAGTATACCGCAAAGAAGTATACTTTGACTACTACGCTTTATTAAGCTGTTATCTTGCTTTTGTTCAATGAAAAAGAAGTGTACACATACGAAGAAGTTGGCAAACAATTGAATCTTGACGCTAAAGTGTTGCACACACAATGCATGTACATGTTCTCTCCTAAGATGAGACTTCTTACTAAAGAGAATGCAAAGAAGCCCATGTGTACTCCAGATGAAAAGATTTCTATCAATTAACAATTCGCTTACCCTAATATTAAATGCTCTTTTATTCCAAACCAAAGTGTGAAATCATCTGCTTCAGCTGTAGCTCCAACAAACAACACAGAGATTGAATAGGAGAGAAAGAATATTATTGATTCTGTTGTGGTTAGAATTATGAAGGTAAGTGTTTTTATTGTTACTCTTAAGGCAAGAAAAGAAGAAAAGTATAACCCTCTGTTAGAAGAAGTGTTCAGACAAATCCAAATGTTCAGGCCTCAACCCAAGATGATCAAAGAAAGAATCGAATCCCTGATAGAAAGAGAATATTTGAAAAGAGACGAGAACGACAGATCGCGTTACATTTATTTGCCATGATTTAAGTTAATAAATTAACTCTTTTTACCTCTCAACACAAATTCCAACAAGGGGTTTTGGGGTTTTGGGGTTTTGGGGTTTTGGGGTTTTGGGGTTTTG
>NVVL01000103.1 GCA_002402195.1 Rickettsiales bacterium
TACTATCATATGATAGTATCACCTATCAAAAAAATTCTTTGTTATCTCATCTACAGGCTACCATACCCCCACGCTCCCATCTCACCTTAGCGCTATAATCCCGAGCACGATCACGCCGGTTAGCAGTTTCATATCAGATGGCGCCATACCTACAGCTAGTGCGATGCCTTGAATTTGCTGATATAATATTGCTCCAATAAATGGCGCAGCAACCATGCGGAGGGTAGTATGAGTACCAATCATCTTTTCGCCAATCATCATGGCAGCAAGAGCATGTATCACAATCCCAACACCAATGCCAATATCAGCATAGCCCTGAATCTGAACAAGCAGCGCGCCCGCAAGCCCGCAAAGCGCATTGCCCATAAACAAACCAGCTGTGATGTTCTTTTTTAGGTTTGCCCCTTGTCTTTCTGCAAATTTAGCATTCAGACCAACCGCGCGAAACCTTAAGCCTTTCTCGGTATTTAAAAATAAAAACAACCCGCACATTACTACAAAATTGATAATTAATAATGCAATGATCTGGGAAGATAGCCCACTAGAGAGATCGCTGAATAAATTAGGATGCTCGAATAAAGCAATATTCGGCTTTCCCATCACGCGCAGATTAACGCTATAGATCATCGTGCTTAGAATAATCCCCGCAAGCAGGGTGTTGACGCCGTATCTAAGATGCACAAAAGCCGTTCCAACCCCCATCATACCGGAGCATAAACAAGCCAGAATAAGCGCAAATATCGGCGGCACTCCCACAACAATCAAAGAGGCGCACATGGCACCCCCTAGAGGATACGAACCTTCAGCGCTCAGATCTGGAAAATCAAGCAGGCGAAAAGGAATCATAACACCCAGCACCAACAAAGACAGGATCAACCCCTGAAGCAAGCCGCTCGGGGCGATTTCGATTATGGCATGAATCATAAGCTTCCACCCATTTTATATAAAATATCCAAAAGTTCCCCGCTGGAGAGAGCCTGCTTTTCCTGCCCCTTAACATCAAACACAATCTCCCCATGATGCATGATGATCAACCTATTACCATATTTCGCCGCATCTTCTATATTATGAGTAATCATCAGGCTGGTGATGTTATGTTGCTTGATATATTCGTTAGTAAAATGCATTATTTTCCCCTGGCGCACAGGGTCTAGCGCGCTAGTATGCTCGTCCAAAAGCAATATAGATGGCCGTGGCTCCATCGCCATTAAGGTTGCAACAGCCTGCCTTTGCCCGCCGGAGAGTGTGGACATATTACTATGCAAAAACTTCTCAAGCCCGAGACCTAGCGCCCTCACACTTTCTAATATTCGAGCAGATTGATCTTTATAGAATTTATATGATGCATCCTGTCCTCGTAAATTGCTCAAGGACATATTCTCAAGCAAGGTCATATCCTGAATCACCCCCTTGGTGATGTCTTGCGCAACGCTGCTTATATGGCCTGCACGATGGGAAATTGCTTGCTTGGTGATGTCGATATCATTTAAAAAGATCTGCCCATGATCTGCGCTATATTCACCGGAGATAATCTTGAGCAGAGTAGATTTCCCAGAGCCATTACTCCCAAGAATAATGCAATATTCCCCCTCATCTATGGTAAGATTTATGTTTTTCAAAACCTTAGCAGTTATTTGCGGAAAGGATTTGCTGATGTTTTTTAATGCTAACATCCCCGCTAATCCACTATGGTAACATTTTTCAAATCAGCTGGAATAGCGAGCTCTATTTTAGCCGCCCTTTTCCTGCTAATAAACCCTGCATAATCTGCCTTATCTGGATAGACCGGCTTAATATCTACAGGCTTTATTCCGAGCAGCACCCTGTGAATAATTTGCCCAGCATTGGCCCCTATTTGACGATGCGAAATCCCGTAGCTTGCAAGCACATTATGCGACATAACCTCGGCGCTATTAAAGTTAAACACTGGCAGCTTCATCGACTCTGCTGTGCTCGCAATTGCAGGCAGCGACGCTTGAATCGCTCCGCTTGACCCAGTATAGATAAAATCCACATTCCCCTTAAATACACGCATCCTAGTTGCCACATCTCTTGTATGTTCTATAGGCACCGCAAGCACGTTAATACTGAGTATTTCAGCAGTTTTTTTCAGCGCATCCACCATAGAAGCATCATTTGCCTCACCTAGCGAATATAAAACCCCAACAGTCTTTGCACGCGGAAGGAGCTTTTTTGCAAAATCCAACATAACCGAGAAATCCTGCCTGTCCGACGCCCCGGTGATGTTAGTGTCAATATCATCAGACACTAAGCCTGCTTCCTCTGGATTGGTTACATTCGCATAGATAACAGGAATATCTTTGATCAGATTCTTTGCAGCCTGCGCGATTGGGGTTGATATAGCGACAATAACATCCGGCTTGCTAGCTTTGAGCTTATGCAGCATTTGGATGATTAGGGATGTTTCAAAATTCACATCTGATATTTCATAATTGATATTTTCACCCTCTGTATATCCAAGCTTGGTGAGTTCTTCTTTGATACCATCTATGGTTTGCAGCAAAGACGAATGAGGCCCATAATTTGCAATAGCCACAAGCGTTTTTGCGGATCTATTTGGATCAGTTTTGAATATAGATAAGAGAGATATAAGCGCAATAACAGCAAAAGCTGCATAAATTTTTGGAGATCTGAGCATGGTTATAGTCCTTTAAAAATTCAGTTTTTATACATAAATAGCATGAAAGCAGCAAGAAAACTAGTACTACCCACGCCAACGATGATTGTTTAAAAACTTTATCTTTAAAGTACCCATAGAAGCTACAAATTAAATTACATCACAAATCAGAATTATATCCCCAGCAGGGAGTTACTTGCAGGATATCCTACTGCGGAAGTAATTGTCAAGAAACTTCTCTTTTTAACTTTTTTGAGCAAAAAATTTGACAATAATTCAAATCGAGCTATTTAAATTTCAAATCTAGCGACTATATACAAAGATATATTGATAAAGAAATTAGGTAAAAACTATGACTCAAGAGACAAAGAAGTTCGACGCAGAAATTGGCAAAGTATTGCATCTGATGATCCACTCTCTCTACACTAACAAAGAAATCTTCATGCGTGAGCTGATTTCCAATAGCTCCGATGCCTGTGATAAGCTCAGATATCTCAGCCAAACAGATGCGGCGCTCACTAAAGGTGATGCAGATTTTAAAATCTCTGTTAAAGTTAACAAGGAAGCACGAACCGTTACTATTCGTGATAATGGAATTGGTATGAACCGCGATGATTTAAGTGAAAACCTTGGAACCATTGCAAAATCAGGCACGCAGAAATTTCTAGAGCATCTCTCTGGTGACAATAAAAAAGACAGCCAGCTTATCGGTCAATTTGGTGTCGGGTTTTATTCCTCTTTTATGATTGCAGATCAAATTACTGTCACCTCGCGCAAAGCTGGCGAGGATAAAGTATATTCATGGAGTTCAGATGGCGCGGGTGAGTATATTATCGCAGACTCTGACAAGGAATTCTCCCGCGGAACAGAGATCGTCCTACATATAAAGAAAGACGAGGATAGTTTCCTTGATCATTTCCGCCTGAAGCACATAGTTAAAAGCTATTCAGATCACATCGCAGTTCCTATTTTCTTTGAAGATGAAGAAGGCGTCCAGGCTCAAGTGAACTCGTCCTCTGCTCTGTGGAGACGCGCAAAATCCGAAATTAAAGAAGAACAATATACAGAGTTCTACAAAACCGTTTCTCATGCAGTTGACACGCCATGGCTGACTATGCACAACAAAAATGAAGGGGTGGTAGAGTTTACGAATCTGCTATTTATTCCTTCCACAAAAACTTTTGACCTATTCCACCCAGATCGTAAATGCCGCGTGAAACTATATATTAAGAGAGTCTTGATAGGTGACGAGAATATCGATATCGTACCTCAATATCTTCGTTTTCTAAGAGGCGTGGTGGATTCTGAGGATTTGCCGCTAAATATCAGTCGTGAAACTCTGCAGCATAATGCGGTGTTAGAGAAGATCAAAAAATCTATCGTGAAGAGGACTTTGTCGGAGCTCAAGAAAAAGAAAGAAAATAATTTCGATGAATATGCTCTATTTTGGGATAATTTCGGCGGGGCTTTGAAAGAAGGTTTGTGCGAGGTGACAAGCGATCATGAAAAATTGCTGGAAGTTTGTTTGTTCAGAAGCGCTCTGCATAATAAAATGATTAGCCTTGATGAGTATCTTGCAAACTCAAAGGACAAAGAAAAAACCATCTATTTCTTAAGCGGAGACAATCCTGAAAAACTACGCAATAACCCACAAATCGAAGGCTTCCTGAGCAAGGGAATTGATGTGTTGCTATTTACAGATGCGGTTGATGATTTCTGGATCAATGTGAATGGGACTTATAAAGAGGCGCAAATCAAATCCGTAACAAGAGCTGATATTGACCTTGGCACAGACAAGGATGCAGGCGATAAAAAGGAAGAAAATTCAGTTTATGAGCCTTTATTGAGCTATTTCAAAGAAGCGCTTGGGGATTTGGTGAAGGATGTCAAAATATCCAAAAAACTAACCTCCAGCCCGGCCTGCCTGACGGTTGCGGATGGTGCGATGGATATTCGTATGGAGAGATATCTGATCGAGCAAAAACAGCTATCTACTCTAAGTGCCAAGATCCTAGAGATCAATCCTGGGCACAAGATAGTAACCAAAATCGCCAATGATCTTGATAAGAGCGACAAGCATGAGGAGAATAAGCAGCTAATACATCTGCTGCATGACCAAGCCTGCATCATCGAAGGAGAACCTGTTGTAGATGCTGCTGCATTTTCTAAGAGACTGAACTCTCTGCTAGAAATGGTTTAACCTGAGGAAGCCACGTGTGCAAAGGGGTCCCGTAAGGGATATTCTAGGCCTGCGAACGTAGCTTCTAAGCCTTTGCATGTGGCTTCTTAGTCCTTCACACAACTTGCTTCTTGAACAAAAATGCCAATTGACCTGTATAAATTTGGCAATGAACCTCTCTTCGAGTACAATTTTTACTTATATGACGCAATAAGAGATTTAAATCTTGTGTAACTCATAAGGGAAGGGGAAAAATGTCTAGAAGATTTGGTTCAAACGGAGCTTTTAAGCCATTTGTACAGCAGAAATCACGCCCGTATCCTCCAACATTGGCGCATCCGGAGGGCTACATTGATACAGATGAGCACCCCCGCCCCCAGTCCAACGAGTATCCCCTGTCCAAAAAGAGAAAACTAAACATAGATGAACCAGCTCTAGAGATATGCCAGAGATTTGGGCAAATAATATCCAAGCTGGATTCTTCTAATCTTGATATTGATGTTGCAGCTGAAATTGAAGCCAAGACATTTAGCCAAAAATTATATGATTTTACAGCACGATCCGAGTATGACCCCTCTATAAAAGAATTTACTGCTTGGGGAGTTGCTTTGCTAGATTTGGAGGATTTTATATACCAACATAGAAAGATTCAGATCTATTTAGATCATTTACAAGCAAATAAAAGTCAATATAACTCAAACAATTCCTACAATCTAGCTGTAGGATATTTAACTGAGTTATCTGCTATACATCCATCAGACACCATAGAAATCGGAATAGCGGGACTAGAGATTTGTATGATTTGCTATGGATGAACTTTATTAGTACTACAGTTGTAATTCAATTATAGGAAGGTTTTTTCCTTTTGTTGGATAATACCCAACTATAAGAAAGATTCTAAAGCACATGCTGATAAGCCTATAATCAAATATTTAAACTTCTCTGAAGAGTCAGAAGTTGCTCACTAGATAAACCGGTAAATTCTGATATCTCGTCTAATGGTTTATTTCTATTAAG
>NVVL01000104.1 GCA_002402195.1 Rickettsiales bacterium
GCAAAGCCGCCGTCAACGCCCATGGCGGCGAAGTCAAAGTGGAGAGTAGCGGCGCAGGCGTATTGTTCAGAGTAGTGCTACCACTAGCCTCTGACAGAGGACGCCCGAGATCATAAAGGATGAGCGCAAGGGGGGCGGGTATAAAAAAAGACAGGTTGCTGCATTATCCAATAATCCGGCTCCCATGCAGACCAACTCGGAATATCATCGCCCCCTCAAGGGTGAAGCTTCTGCAGAAGAGTTCCTCTTGAAACCTGTGATAGGCGCTTCTCCTCACCCCATGCCTGTCATATTTTTTGGTACCAGCTCTTTATTTCATAGCTTCTAAACACTGAGCGACGCTGATTGAGGCCTACCTGCCTAACTTTTTGCAAAGTGTTTTTACCTCAGAAAATGCCAAGTCCAGAGCTTCGTAATCTGATGATCTTAGAACTAAAGATGTAGCGTGAACACCATCCTTTTGGAACGGGTAGCTGCCCATCTCTACGTTTTGATATTTCTTTTGTAATGCCTCAAAATCAGAAGCGATCACGCTTTCGCCGGTCATAATATCTATAGATTCAGACTTAACAATCTTTCCCTTTTTAAGCATCGGTATGGCAGTTTTTAGCATCGATTTCATGATCTTCGGAATCCCCGCCATCGCAAATACGTTACCAGTTAAAAAACCAGGTATATTTGTGGCGTCATTATAAAGCAGCTTCGCGCCATCTGGGATATAGGCCATTTTCTCCCTTCCTACTGCGCGCTGCTCTTCAATTGAGATATAATGCCGCTTTAAAATATCGTATATCTCGGCATTGCGTACATAACCCACATTAAATGCAGCGGCAATAGCTTTGGCCGTGATGTCATCATGTGTTGGGCCGATGCCTCCGGTGGTGAAGACATAATCATATTTATTGCTCAGCTCTTGTACAGTTGTGACGATCATATCATGATCATCCGCGATGGTTCTGGTCTCAACAAGAGTCACCCCGATTTCACCAAGCCTGAGAGCAATTTCTTGAGTGTTGATATCTAACGTTCTTCCAGATAAAATCTCATTACCAATAATAATCGCAGCAGCTGATGGGTTTTTCATATCAAATCTCATAAAATCTCAAATTAAATCGTCTAAAAGGACAGTCAGGTAGGTCTAAGAAGCTACACCCCTGTAACCTAAAAATACAGAATATTCCAAAATTTCTCAGTCTCTAATACCTCTCCGCCTGGGAATTCTTCCATAAATCGGCATATATACCAGTCACATCCTTTGCAAGCAGCTCCCCTGGGCTAAGCTGCGGATAAATGGTGGCGTAGCTTTTACTGGTGCTTATGTCGGCATATCTTCTGATGTGAGAAGGGTCGAGCTCGTCTGGGTTATCTTTTCCAAGAGCCCCAACCAGTTCCAAGAATGAATGCAGAGTCCTCTTGTGAAAATTGGCAACGCGGATGGACTTATCCTTTACATTAAGCGCCGACCAGCGATGTTTATTTTGCGTGGCAATGCCCGTTGGGCAAGCATTTGTGTTGCAATGTAGAGACTGTATGCAACCAAGTGCGAACATCATAGCCCTGGCTGCGTTGCACAGATCTGCCCCAAGAGCAATTTTGGTCACCATATCATAGCCAGTTGCGACCTTTCCGCTGGCAATTAGCTTGATTTCATCTCTAAGATTTGCGCCAACTAAGCAATTATTAACGAAGGTGATTGCCTCATTGATGGGGGTTCCAAGTTTATTTGTGAAGGCAACAGGGGCTGCGCCAGTTCCGCCTTCTGCGCCGTCAATTGTGATGAAATCTGGCTTGATTCCTGTTTTTATCATGGCTTTGCATATGCTCATAAATTCAGTCCTGTGACCAAGACATAGCTTGAATCCGACGGGTTTACCACCACTGAGCTTGCGGAGCTTTGCCACAAACTCAAGCAATTCTATGGGAGTTAGACATTCTGCGTGCATGGGCGGGGAAATGGCATCTTCTCCCATTTCAACCATACGAATTTCGGAGATTTCCTTAGTGACTTTAACAGCAGGCAATATGCCCCCATGAGCCGGCTTTGCACCTTGGGAAAGCTTGATTTCGATCATCTTTACAATCTCCTTCTCAGCAGTCGCTTTGAAGGCTTCCGGGCTAAAATTACCCTCCTTATCTCTGCAGCCAAAATATGCGGTGCCTATTTGCCATATTATGTCGCCTCCGCCATCCAGATGGTACGGGCTGAGGCCACCTTCGCCTGTATTATGGGCAAAATTACCGATTTTTGCCCCCTTATTGAGTGCTTTGATAGCGTTGGGGCTGAGCGCTCCGAAGCTCATACCAGATACATTTAACCTGGAGGCTTCATAAGGTTTTGTGCAATCCTTCCCGCCGATCGTCACGCGAGCATTTTCCGAAGCAACCTCTTTTGGCGAGAGGGAATGATAGGAAAATTGATAACCAACGCTTGTGATATCATTCTTTGTTCCAAACGCGATAGTCTCGCGCACGCCTTTTGATTTTTGATATATTAAAGAGCGGACTTCCCTTGGATATGGGGTTCCATCCCGGTCGGACTCTACGAAATATTGCTGAATCTCCGGGCGGATAAATTCAAGCATATAACGCAAATGCCCCACAACCGGATAGTTCCGCAAGATAGTATGCCTTACAGAGAAAATATCATGAATACCGATAGCAATATACGGAATTATAATTATCAAAAAATAGATCGCTGGTGGCCAGAATTGATACCCAACCAGAACGAATAATAAGCTAAATACCGAAATAATGTAAAAGACCCAACGCATAATTTTCTCAGCCTTGATTTATTTGAAGCACAAAAATTAGTGTATCACTATATAATCAGTATACAGCCACAATCTTCACTAATTAAACTTATTATTCTTAGGAAAGCCAGTTGGAGGGATTTTTCCAATGCTACCGCGCCCCGCACGCCACGACATGATCTCTTTCTCTAAACGTATTTTTGAGCCAAGATTCCAGCTGAGCCCTTCTTCAGAGTTAAATGTTTTCACATCACCAAGCTTTGCATCGCGATATTTTTGCAGCATCACACCTTGCCCGCGCTTCATTTCCGGCATTTCATCCAGAGCAAATACTAACAGCTTTCTATTCGTTCCAATCACTGCGACCATATCACCTGTAACGGGCTTGCAGATCTGGCATATAACATCGCCTTTAACATTCATTACCTGACGGCCACTTCTGGCTTTGGTGATTAAATCATCCGAATTCACCACAAATCCCTTGCCATTACTGGAGCCGAGGAGAATTTTCTCAGCAGGTTTATGTGGCAATATTTGCAGCACATCATAGTTTTCTATATCCACCATTAGCTTGACTGACTCCCCGCCCCCCTTGCCTCTGACGATGTTGTCTGCAAGTATCGTGAAGAATTTACCAGCTGTTGAGCATACTAAAATATTGTCTGTAGTATAGGATTCAATCACAAATGCTTGCGTATCGCCCTCCTTATATTTCAAGCCAGCAAGATCGAGATTATGCCCCTTCATCGAGCGAATCCACCCCATTTTCGAGCAAATGATCGTGAGAGGTTCTTTTTCGATAAAAGCTGAAATATCGATAATTTGCGCTGATGGTTCTATCTCGTTAAAGTCAGTTTTACGCGCCCCAATGATGGTGTCATAACCAAATTTCTTCTGCACCATTTTTAGCTCGTTTTTCACGACTTTCCATAGTACCGTCGAGTTGCCGAGAATCTTGCTGAGCTCAACATGTTTTTTCTTTAATTCATCATGCTCTGCATTAATGTGCTCTTCTTCTAATTTTCTAAGCGCGCGCAGCCTGATGTTCAAGATCGCCTCTGCCTGCACAGCATTAATATCGAATTTTGCGATCAGCTCTTGCTTAGGGTTATCCTCTTCCCTGATAATCCTGATGACTTCATCAATATTCAAATAGGCGATCTTCAGCGCGTGCAATATCTCTAGCCTATCATCTATTTTGCCAATTTGATATTTAGTACGACGCAGAATCACCTCTTGCCTATGGGCAATAAATTCTTGCAAAACCTCCAGAATATTCATCACTTTTGGAGCCTTGCGGGCGCTTAAAACATTCATGTTAAGATGCACCCTGGACTCAAGAGCAGTCAGCTTAAAGAGCGACTCCATGATCATTTCTGGTGAGCAATTTCGCCCCTTCGGCTCAATGATAACCCGGATTTCTTCAGTAGATTCGTCTCGAATATTACTAATGAGCGGAATTCTCTTATCCTTAAAGAGCGTGGCTATATGCTCAATTAACTTCGATTTCTGAACTTGATACGGAATCTCAGTGATCACAATTTGATAAAGACCATGAGAAAAACTTTCCTTCTCCCATTTTGCGCGCACCCTGAAACTACCTTTTCCAGTGTTATAGGCACTTGCAATGGCTTCTTTGCTGTCAATAATCGTTCCACCTGTTGGGAAGTCGGGGCCTTTAATAAAGCGCATCATATCTGCGCAGCTGGCCTCTTTTTGATTGTCGATCAGATATATAAGCGCATCGCAAAGCTCATGCAGATTATGAGGCGGAATGCTGGTTGCCATCCCAACTGCTATCCCCTCAGAGCCATTAGCAAGCAAGTTGGGAAACTGAGCAGGCATCAGAACGGGCTCTGTATCAGACTCATCATATGTAGCACGAAAATCGACCGTATCTTGATCAATATCCTGCATTAATAATGTGCATATCTCGGTCATTTTTGACTCAGTATAACGCATCGCTGCTGCATTATCTCCATCAATAGAGCCGAAATTACCTTGCCCATCAATCAAAGGATATCTCAAGGAAAACCCTTGCGCCAAACGCACGAGAGTATCATAAACCGCCGTGTCGCCATGAGGGTGATATTTACCAATCACATCACCAACGACTCTGGCGCATTTTTTATAACGAGAAGCAGGATCCAGATTGAGTTTAAGCATTGCATAAAGCAATCTTCTATGCACGGGTTTTAGGCCATCCCTAACATCAGGCAGTGACCTTGACATAATAGTCGACAAAGCATAAGAGAGGTAACGCTCGGATATCGCGTCACCAAAATCTACATTCTCAATATTATCATTTTTATTGCTCATATTATTTCGTATCTATACCAGATCATAAAACCATTTTCAGCATGCTATCATTAAAGCTAGTTTTTTGCAAATGAGTATTAGTAGTTTGCCAAGGTAAAAATAATTAATATTTAAAACAAATGTGCCCATACTGGTAATATATGGTTACAAACCACGCAGCACCAATCACTCATCAAAGAAATTTTTGAGAAGATAGCAATGCATAGCTTTTACGGAAGTAAAATTTTTACTAAACTAACATGAATATTAGTTTTTAAGTTCCATTATTTCATCAATAGATAGTTCAGAAATTTGTGATATAAGATCAATATCTAAGCCCTTTACAAGCATAGCTTTTGCCGCTTTTATGTTTGCAAGCTTTGCCCCCTTTGATAGCCCTTCTTCTCTACCTTCTTCTCGGCCTTCTTCTCGGCCTTTTTCCATGCCTTCTTCTACACCTTCCTCTCGGCCTCTTTCAGTTGCAGCGTGCAGGATATCTTCCTGGACTGCGGATTCTTTTAAATATTTGTGATATTCTATGCGTTCCTCATCTGTCATGCGTAAAACCCTGAGACGCTTAGCTACTCTTGCCATATAAGGGGATTTGAAATCTTCCTTTACCTCAGAAT
>NVVL01000105.1 GCA_002402195.1 Rickettsiales bacterium
CTCTCAAGAACAATTATTTTTAAGCTGCTGAAGCAGCTGGTTATTCTGCAGCCACTAGTTGTGGTCTAGCAGGTTCAGTATTAGCTCTCTAATAATAAGCCATAACACACATGAAAATAGCAATGATTAATAGTGCAATGAGAATTGTGCCTAACAGCCATGGCCAGAAAGAGAATCTTGATCCAGTTCCAATCAAAATCACGTTTGCATTAGAAATCTCATCATCGTAATCTTATCCATTAATAGCAATTGACATGACAGTTTTCTCTCTGTAAATCTTTTTAGCTTATTCATGCAAACTGGGAACGAGACATTTTATCATTGTTGAATTCACAAAGAACCCTGGAGATGTTCCATGTTTACCAAACTGACATGATATTTGACTCTCATGGATACCAGACATGTACTGAGGAACAGCTACACGAATTAAATACTAAAACTTACGTTAATAAAATATTGATTTGCGAGCAGCATAAACATACACTTCTGAGACTTCATTTAGATTAACTTCATAGGGCACAGCCTTACTCAAACGAGGCTGATCATAGAACCTATACATATGCCCTGAATGAGTCCAAGGTCTAAATTCATCCTCATTAAAGGCAACCCCAAATGGCAAACTAAATGGAATCTGTCCAGTTGGAGGCAGGGAATATGATCTAGGTGATTTACAAATCATCTTCTAGCTAGAAATAAGCTTAGCTTGAACAGTCGCATAATTACCAGCAACTCCAAACCTACATCTCATATTTTCAGATTCAAAAAAGCCTTCTCCATGAACAGTCACTACAGTATCTCCCGTGATGGGTCCTGAATTAGGTGTGATAGTGCGGATTCCATAAGGTTAAAAGAATGATCCTTCGTTGGGAATGGTCCATGAATAATTATTCAAAGCTGCTTGGGCAGGGTAAGTCTCATTCATTGACAGCAGAGGGACATCGTGTAAATGACATCTCATTTGGCTTGAGGTTAGAACCTCAGCTACTCCGTAAGCGGGGCCTACTTTACAACCAAGTTGAGCTTAAGAGAAATCTGATCTGAAATGCTTTCCGTAGAAATTTATCATTCCAAGGCCGTGATCTGGACCGTGTTTGGGATATATGTCTTCTACTATTGGTTGTTGATAGTACTAGAACCCTTCTGGGAAACTTCTCCATTCCTATCCATTCACAGTCACTTCAAAGTTGACATTCTCAAATGAATCTGGACCTTTCTTAGCTGCAGCCATTGGACATTAGATTTAGTTCGCTGAAACAGAATAAGGCTTATAAAGCTCATTGTCAAGTTTGCAGAATGTTGTTGTGGAATTTGAGAAACCATTTCCTGTTACTGTAATTAACCCTCCTCTTCCATCCGCTGGACCGGATAAGGGCTCAGCTGTAACGATATTGTAGAAGTAGAAAATATGTTCAGACTGTGAAGCATCTTGCCCATTAAAAGTCAAACGAACAAAAGCTGCTGTTCCAACTCCCCACCCTCCAGGTGAAAGACAAAGAACCGATGTATTATTCTCATATCTAGCAGGAATACTCTTAGCAGGGATATTCCCTTCAACAGGAGTAAAGGTACACAAAAATTCTTTCGAAAAAGTATGATTAGAAAAGTTAGTTCCAAAAATTCTAACTTCCGTTCCTCCAGATTCCGGTCCAGAATGTGGTTCAATCTTAAGAACATCAGGTTGATCAAAATAACTGAATTCATAATTAGTCTCAGTGAAATCAATTCCATTCTGTGAAACCTCAAATCTAACTCTATCTCCTCTTCCTTCTTTAGGAGGTGCTTCACACACAATTCTTACAGTTGATATAAATCTTCCTCTCACTATTTTCTCTCCAAATTTACAATAAGGGATAAGACCATATTGTGGTCGATGTTTGAACCAGGCTCCTGCAACTTGTACTTGAGTTCCTCCATGAGATGCTCCTGAATGTGGGAAGATTTCTTTCACTACTGGCTGTTTATAGTAGAAATATTCTACGAAGCTTGAAGTGTATTGATATATTTTTATTTCATTTGTTGAGTATGATGTGTCCAAGAAATTGTTTTCACCTAATTCTAGATAGATTGGTCCTCCGTGAGTTTTTGACCAGTTTGTTAGTCTTGGGGACTCAGCTACGATTGATCTGTATTCTTTATTGTTTACTAGTTCTAGTCTTGCTGATCCTTTTCTCTGTGACTCATAGTTTTTCTATTCTAAGGTTCCAGCATTAACAACATTTTATTCAAATTCCGCTTCATTATAGACAAAATCAAATAACGCTTGTTTATCTAATGGTCTTGTAATAATAACTCCCCATTTAACGCTAATCTCTTCTTTTTGTTTAAACCCAGTTCCAATAATCTTAACTCTTGTGCTTCCCTCGTTAGGTCCACAGAGTGGCACGATCTTATAAACATCTAAGTTCTCTGAGATCAGAATTGTTCTGTCTCCTGAGTAATCTACTCCATTGATACTCACATCAACTCGGATATTTTCTTCGCGTAAGAGACCACCAGAAAGATCCCACTTAGGACTCTTACAACTAACAGTATTAGGATCTCCCTCATCTCCCACAGGATAAGTCAAAATAGTAGCATTAGTAAATACAACCTTCTTTCCATCAAAACTCATAAATCTACAAGTGAAATTCCCATGAGCTATTATCTTCTCTTTGTTATTAATTTCCCATTTGAAATCTGTTTTTATCATTAAGTTTGCTTCTTGATTCGCTGGGACGGCTGTTGGTTGGACTATTTCGTATTCTGGTTCTGCGTAGTACCAAATTGTTATGTTGTTGTCTGTCAGGATGTCGAAGACTTTTACTTCTGGGGCAAATCCATCATAACCAATGGCTTTGGATGTTGCTTTATAGTGCACTTTGTCTTACGGATATGTTTTAACTCTAATTTCATTCTTTGAAATAAATCTACCAAACAATGCACAATCTTCTTGTTTTTCTCCGCATGTCAAAGTTTAATCATGGCCACCGTTTTAAGCGGTTGAACCTTCATAACTTACTTTCAGGAACTTTTGTTTTGTTGCATCCACGAAACCGTAGCCATAGATAGTAATTTCAGTCGTTCCATTAGGATTAATCAACCTTGGTTGCACATTCAAAATAAAAGGATCAAAATACCCATACTAATGTTTATTATTAGTATAATCTTCTCCATTCAAAGTCAATTCCACATCCATAATCTCAGGTTGTGCATACTTGGGGATAGGACAAGTAACCTTCGTGTCTGATACTCGTGTTGCTTTTGAGTACATAGCAATGGGAGGTTTCCCGAATCGACATAAGAGATCACATCCTTCTACAGGACATTTAAAGTTTGTACCTGAAATCTCCAAGATCTCATCCGTTTTTGACCTAACTGGTCCAAACAGTGGGGTAATAGCTAAAATCTGAGGTGAATCATAATAAATGAACGATCTCGTAAGACCTTCAGGCACCACTTTCACAAATTGTTATCGATTCAATGAGATTTCTAGATAAGTCTCTGTGTCTGCGGGAGCAGGAGGAGTAAACCATTCAAGCTATTCATCAGAAATTAATTTAGCTTTAGATTCTTCCTCTACTATTTTCTTATCGTTTTTAATCAATGTGAATCTCACCCAGATATCACCTACAATGGTCGTTCCGTTTTGATCTTTCAGAGGAGAGAAGCCCTTTCCCTTTATTGTCATAAGAGTGTTACCTCCACTAGGACCTCTTTGGGGGCCGTACCAATAGACATAGGGGTTTGGGTAGTAAGTAAATGTGTTTTCTAAGTCTTTTGAGTTTATCAATAGATCAGGTGTCCACTATTACCCATTCATCCCAACAGCGACAACAACATCATCAGGAGTTTCAACAGGTGGTGATTCCACGAATATATAATCATAAGTATAGTTCAATGGTTTCACTTGCCAAGTAGCATATCGCACTGTCATATTACAAACTCCTATTTGATTGAAACCACGACCATCGATCTTGGAAAGAGTGCCTCCATCAACTGGGCCGAGATTGGGGGTTACTGAGTATATGTCAGCTTCTTTGTAGTAGATGAACTTTTGCTCTGGACCAGAGATTTCTATGCCGTTCAATGTGATTTTAACGTAGTAGTATACTATCTTTTCTTCAGTGAACCGAGTCCAGTTTTCTGCCGGTGGAGAATCACACTTAATGATATTATGCTCCATAATAGTTGCATTTGTGAAGATAGTATTATTGAAAACACACATAGTCATTCCAAATCCCATATTCACAAAGTTCTTTCCAAATACAGTGATTTGAGTAAATCCTCTTTCAGGTCCACAAATAGGTTCAATTCTTGTGATGATAGGAGTTTCATAATACAAATAATCCACTGTTTGCCCAGATGAGAACTCATCTTTCTCGACAGCGACCGAGAGTGAGACTCTTTCTGGAACGGGGTATGGTGGTGAGACACATTTTATCCTGTTACTAGCAATGAACTCTCCCTAAACAACGATATCAGCAAATTTACATTTAATGTCTTTCGTGTTTCTAAAATTGCTTCCAATAGCGTATACAGTTGTGTTCCCCTTTGTGGGACCCTCTCTTGGTTCTATGTCAAAGACAAAGGGAGGTCTATAATAGTAGAAGACCACGTTGTTGTCTGTGTACTCTTGGTTGTTCAATGTTATCTCCACTATCGATTGACGTAGGATGTATGAGGCTGGGGAATGACAGATCACTTTTGTGGAATTAAGCACAGTAGCAGGCACAAGAGCCAACCCCTCAAACCTACAGAAGGTATCATTATGATTATTGATCGATTCACGATGATAAGGATTAAAATTATTACCCTTTACAAGAACTGAAGTGCCTCCTTCGTCTGGCCCTCTGTTAGGTTTAAGTTCACTTATGGAGGGAAACTGATAATACCAATAGTAAAGATCATCTTCAGAATTCTGCTAATCATTCAGTGTGATTGAAAAGGGCATTGGTTTCTGAACAACATCAGAAGGTGGTGAATAACAGTACATGTAGTTCTCATTGACGAAAATTCCTGGAACTTCCTCCGTACCGAAGGCGCATCTTGTGTACTAGTCAAAATTCAAAAAGTTTTCTCCCCAGACTTGAACCCACGTTCCTCCATTCTTCTTACCATATCTGGGGTATATTGCCCAGACTTTGGGGTCCTTATAGTACCTGTATGCAACAGAGTTCTCACAATCAGAGAAGTCTCCCTCAAGAGAGACTGTAAAAGGAACAATCTCAGCCTTTTCTCCATCAGGATTATTATCGCATTGAAGACACCATTCTTCTTTATTGAGTGTCATGGGTTCATCTTCTCCTACAGGCTTTGGGCCTCTGTGACAAATGACATAAGTTGCATTCACAACTCTTTCGTCAGAGCCAAACTTGCACTATAAAGAAGTTAAGGAATGGAGCTTACTTTTGGATAATGATATGACTCAGTTAGGTTATTAAAGGGTCCTCCTCTAACAAGCACTCTAGTGTTTCCGGAGAGTAAGCCAGCGTTAGGCTCAATACCATCAATATGAATGCTAATAGACTGGATCGTTTAGATCATCGTGAGGAACAACAGTGATATACTCAGACGCGGCAAAGATTCAAATGAAATACAAATCTACGGCTTGCGCTTTATCATTTTGATTAAATTATTTAAATTACTTTATTTGGAGGATAATTGATTTTTAAATCCTTAAG
>NVVL01000106.1 GCA_002402195.1 Rickettsiales bacterium
TTGGGCAGTGGTGGGGGCAACACTGCCGCGGCGGCTGTGCCCTGGGTCTCCATTCGGTCCACCTCTTTCTCGAAATCGTCTTCAGCCTTTTGCTGGGCCTCTAGCTGCTCTCGCTTGACCTTGACGAATTCGTCTCCAGGATCGATGCCTAGTAGCTTCGCCATCTCTGTGACGCGTGTGCTGGAGCTGAGGAGCGACGCATTTTTGGCCGCTCCCATGGCTAGCGCCATTTCGTTGACCTGCTTCGCCGTGGGATTCCAATATGGTGGCCACTTGAAGGTGATGTGTGCACCGGTACCCACACTCTGCGTGGTGAGGTTGGGGGTGGGGCGTTCACCTGCCACGATTTCTTCGGTCGTCTGCTCAACCAGCTCGACCACGGGCGGTAGCAGGATACCGTTGCCCGGTTTGGCATCCTCCAGATTCGCCACACCTACAGCTCGACCGAGGGAGAGCCAGATACGGGACAACTCCCGTATGGTTTGGGTCAGCATCACGCGCAAGCGGTTGGTCTTCGCCTCCATCGCGCGCCAGAGCAGCTGCAAGGCCTCACCGGTTTTGTACGCCCCCGCACTCGCGGGGTCGACGATAATGCACTCAGCGGTCTGCAGTACCTCCTGACGCAGTGTCCTGACTACCTCTAGCCCCACAGAGATGCTCGTGCCCTCCATTTCGACGTATTTGGCGTCGCCAGCAGCACTGGTCATCACCAGACCCCCCTTAGTGACTGCGCCGATTTTCTTCTTGAGTCTCTCTTCCTCTTTGATATGGAGCATCGGATCTACGTTGGCCCTCGCGGCCTTGTAGACTTGGGACATGATGCGGTCTGTTTGGTCGATCAGATGCCAGACACCGTCACAGTCGGCGGCGCCATCGGGGCTCTTTGAGGACCGTGTGTTCTGGTACCAGACAACGGGGCACCGTCCAGCGTGGTGCTCAACCCGGTTCTCGGGCCGGTAAGGGATGGGGTCTTCCGGCGGCCAGTTCTGCGGCACGTCGTCAAACGTGACGGTGTGGGTCTCGGTCCACATCCGTGTGCGCCAGTACTGCTGCACATCAAGCTTACCTGTCTCAGGGTCAGGGACCACCCGGTCGACCAGACGCTGCTCTACCACCTCTAGGGGCTCCCAGCTTGCCCCGTTCTTCCACCGGTAGACATGGATATCGAACGGCATCAGCACCTCAGCGGTGGGCACGCCGTTGACCACTGACGGGACAATCGCAGCTGAGCCGCAGCTACCTGTGACGTCCCTGGCCTCCATCAACACGTCCCAGCACATGGCCTCGCTGAAGACGGCCTCTAGGTAGCGCTCGGTGTCTACGTCGGCTGGGATGCTGAGCCCTGGCGCGCGGCCTTGGCCCAAAAGCATCTCACTGAACCTATTGATGATTTGCCGAGCCAGCGGCATCCCCGTGTCGGGTTTACGCTGGCCGTACGGAATGCTCTGGACGGGAACAAACCCCTGAGGCTTCAGGCGTTCGTGCAGATAGCCCACCCCCGGATCGCGAGCGCTTCCATCCCACCGGCGGGATAGGTGGTCATGGTGGCTGCCGACGTAGAACGCCCTGCACTGCATCAGCCTCCGAGCGCGTGCGGTAGAGCGGATGCCCATGACGCGTACGTTGGCCTCGATGGTCTCTAGGATCCCCGGCCCAAGGGCGGTGTCCTCGCTAGGGCCTATGGGCTCACCTGCAGGTCGCGTCATGGGGGAGAGCTTATCAGACGGAAGAGTTTCTCTTGCTTGCGGCTCAGTCCCGAGCCTTGGGTGTCGAAACTCCCAACCTCTTCCCAGTTGGGGCCTGGGGACTCGTACTCAGACATGAAGACGTGCGGTGTCGGTAGATTCGCCGACCACGAAAGGAGGCGCCTAGTCGAAAACCCTTGATGGTAGCGGTATGAGGCGGTCCCCTTGTAGGGCGGGTCCAGGTAGACGACGCTTTCCGAAGGTGGGGACAGGGCAGAAAAGTCTTTACATGTGAACTCGACGTCCTGGCATGGGCCCATGCCTTTTTCAAGGCTTCTCACCGATACGTCGAAGTACGAGGTATTGACTGAGTCCCTAGCATAACTACCAAACCATATTCCAGCGAACGACATTCCGAACCCCGCCAAAGCAGTGTGTGGGTCTAGTGGGTCTTGCTTGCGCTTGAGCTGCAGGTAATCGAGATAACCCAGCTTCTTCGGTCGCCAGCCTGTGGACCATCTTTGGTACATCGTAATCAGTGGAGTGCACCGGTCGTTGGCGTAGACCGGGCCAGTACGGGTGGTCGCTGCGGCGCAAGTAATAGACAGTCCCCCCGCAAAGACGTCATAGAACGGGCTGTCTAAGGGGGTTTCGCTGTTGATCAAACCCACGATTTTACTGGCTATTCTCGATTTTCCGCCTAGGTATCTCATCGTATACAGCTTTCATCTAGGTAGGTGGTACAGGCGCTCGGGACGGGTAGCCAGACGACCGTGCACAAGTGGGAATTCCTCAACACACGTCCACCCGTCCCCCGGAGATTCGTACTCGGACAGGAAAACGTCGCTGCCCGAGTTTTGCACGGAGGTTACCCACTCCAGGAATCGCGCGCGGCTGAAACCCTTGTGGTAGCCGTACCCGGTGGTGCCCGCGTATGGAGGGTCGAGATAGACCACGGAGCCTGGAGCAACTCGGATTACGGAGTAATCCAGGCATGTGAACTTGACCCCGCCCCCGCAGACTTTGATCTTGTCCGAGAGCACCCGGACCGCGCTGGAGTAGTAGTCGCGACCACTTTTATTGCGTGCGTAACCCGCGAACCACTTACCCCCGAACGACAACCCAAATCCGGCTAGGGCCGTTCGGGGGTCCAGAGGGTCTTGCTTAGCTTGGAGCTGCTTATAATCGAGGTAACCGATGGATCTAGCAGGCCGCCACCCCTGTGCCCACCTGCTGTACAACGTGATCAGCGGGGCACACCTATCATTGGCTAGTACGCTACCGGACCTCGTGGCAGCTGCGGCTACCGTGATCGACAGCCCCCCACAAAATACGTCGTAAAAGGGTCTTCCCGTCTCGGTTAGGGCGTTGATGGAGGCCACAATTGCCCCCGCGATCCTCGATTTACCCCCTAGGTATTGCATACGTACATCCCAACATCGCGAGTCACCTCACAAGTGTATCCGCGTCCACGATCAAGTCTCTGCGGTCTGAAGCGCGCCGACGGAAGCCCGATAGCCGTACGCCTTCCCGCGCGATCCACGAGGCCATCAAACGGTCACCCGCATGGGTGTCTCGGCTGTAAGCCACGGCCTCGTTGATCCAGAACGCAATCTCGTTGTTTGGGCGTAACTCATCGTCACACGGGATAATCCATTTGCGATTGGCTAGCTCCGTGGCCAGGCTGTCCACACCGAAGTCCATGTCGTGCTTGTTTAGGCCCGTGTGGTGGCCTTTGATTGGGAGAGCCGTCATGTCGGTGGTGAACTCCTCCAGCATCTTTTGGGCTCCGTTGGACTCAACGCATAGGATGCTTCCGAACGCCTGGTGTACGTACTCCATCTGCTCGATCTTCTGTGGGCCGGTCCAGTCACCGCTACGCACGTCAAGTACCCGCAGCGACATGTCTGGCAGTACAGCCACGGTAAACAGGCACGTCAGCGAACCTCCACCGAACCCCAGGTCGACTCCAGTAACCGTCGGGGCGTCTCCGGGATTCCAGAACGTCGCGAACTTTGCCCCCAGCGTTGATCCCCTGCGCAGGCACTCAAAGAAGTACTCCCTCTTGATGCGCCCAGTACCCGAGTCCACCAGCTCGTTGAACAGCATCAGCTTCGCGCTGACGGGCCCTAGATTCTTCTCCCTGAGAGCCAGCTTCTCCAGCGTCCAGATCTCGGGTATCAGGGGTTCCCTGGCGCCGGATACTTCGTTCTCTACGTAGCAGCTGTATTTGAATTTCTTGAACTCTTGCTCCCTCACCAGCCGGTGAAGGGCGTCGTCCTCATGCCACACGTGGCCCAGTACCCACACCCTGGTACCCGAGGGGCTGTCTCGCGACAACACTTCAGTCCGGAACCAGCGGTGGACTTTTTCACGGTTCAGCGGGGTCAGGGTGTTTTTGATGTCGTGTAGGTCGTCCGCAATGATGAGGTCCAGGCGAGAACCAAGAATCTGCGTGCCGGGAGAGTAGGTCGCGATTGTTGGGTTGCCCTGGCGAACGAGCGATATACGGTCGTCAGCCCACACCTGCCAGTTAATTCGCGCCAGGTGTGGAAAAATCATCCTCAGCCACTGGCTACCCGGACCCTCGCCGTCAATGTCTTTTCTGATGTCGTTGAGGACTTTGGCGGGGAGCTCTTTTGTAGCCGAGCAGATGGCGATTCGGATGTCGGGATTGCGGCCAATCTCCCACAACACACGCCAACGTGTGATTTGATTGCTCTTACCATGGCCCACTGGGGCAAAAAGCACGACACGGTCGTGTTCATCGAGGTGCTGGTGCCACTTTACGTGTGTGGCCGCTACCTCAATAGCGGCACCCTTCTCCACGCGGCTGACCCAGCGGGTGAACTCCACTGGGCATTGCCGCGCGCGTTTACAGATCAACGCCGTTCTGGCGTTGAACCTGGCACGCTGGTCCTCATGGAGGTTCACCTGGGGACTACTCCCCCAGGGCTACCGTTGGGCTATGGCGGCCTGCAGTTCCTGCACGCTGCACTGACACCTCAATCTGGGTGCGGATAAGCCCCTCAATATCAGCCAGGGCCAGCCCGAGACAACCCCGTAGTTCAGCGAGGCCCCGAGTACCTAGGTGGCGCTTGACGATCGCTGCAGCAGTGTCGCGAGCTGTCTTGGCCGTGTCGGCGTTCCACGCCTCGTCGTTCTTCAACTGCTTGACGAGTGTCTGCTCTACTTCGAGCACAGCATCGCTGGCCAGTGAGGCAAGTTTGGTGGAGGCGCACGCGAATGACGCCATGTGTGCCTGGGAGTCAAGCCAATGCTTGATCGACCGTGCGCCCCAAGCTAGTAGGCCCGAAACAGTCATAGCCAGTAGTGATAGCGCACCAGTGGTGGCCATTTCTAGGATGGTCTGTACTTGCTCTTCCATAGTCCCGGCCGAGCCTATCACTCGTCACCGGAGCCCGGCGTGAACTTCTCCGACGCAGGCATGTCGCCAGAGGACATGTACGCCTCCAATTCCTCTTCGGACCACGCCTCGAAGTCGCGAAACAACTGCTGGTGAAAGTCTTCAGACTCTTGCTCTTGCGCAGCCACCACTGCGGGTTGGGTGCTCACGACCGCTGGCAGCACTGTCTCGGGGTCGATGTTGAAGTCGACCTTAGCCCCTTTGGGAAGGCGTCCGGGGGCTGACGCTCCTCCTCGTTCGTAGACCCGTTCAAACGCGTCTCCCATCTTGGAGTAGTCCATGAACTTGTAGAGTACTTTGAGCATAGACGTCTCCGCGGTAGTGAACGTGAGCTTGTGGTTGGGTT
>NVVL01000107.1 GCA_002402195.1 Rickettsiales bacterium
TCACCGAATTCCCGGTTCCAAGGAAATTCTTCTCCTGGAATGTAGTACATTGGCAAATGATTCATGTTGACTTTAATGAACTCCAATGTTTCATCCTCGATCATCTTCTTCGTCTTTGGGTCTAGCATGCTCTTTAGCTTGTCAAATTGATCTCTGTCAATTCCTTCGCCGTTCTTAGTCATGTCAAAGGCTTTCTCTAAAATGACTTAAACGTCTTTCATCTGTTAAATTCCTTGTCTTAGTCTCAGACAGAAATCACCGAACCATTCATGGTAAAGAGCAATAGCCCAGTTCTCAGATAAGAACTCTGCAACGTTGGGAATAATTCCTGCTTCATATCTACAATTAAATCCACAAACTTACCTACTAGTGAGCATATTAAGATAATTCTCATGTAACCCCACAAACGCCCACAATGACTGCAGCACAATCTCTTCCGTGCCCATATAAGTAACTGAATCAATCAATCCAATATTATTAAAGGTGAATTTAATAAAATGCCCATTTCCCTTCTCATCCAGATTATCACAAGTTAAATCTTTTCTATTTTTATTCTCTTCATAATCTAATTTAGGAATCAATTTGTTGGTTGTGTTTATGTGATAATATATTATGTTGCCTGGGATAGTCGTACCAAGACCTTGAGGGAGGAAGAAGGTTGGAAGCTCCTCATCTTGAAGAGAGGATTGTTCGTGAGGAGATTGACCCGAACCTGTTTGGATGGAGGGATCATAGATGTCGAAGACTGAACGAGCGAGGCGGGAACCCATTTCACGACCATTGTATCTGTCCATACGCAGGGATTTACCTTGAGAGAGGGCTTTATAGCGGCCAGAGAATTCACAGAGTGAGCCAGATGCGAAGATTGAGGGGTCAGTTGTTTGGAAATTTTTATCAACTATTAATCTGCCATTGTAGACAAGTCCATTATTATGAATAGATTAGAAAACATCAGGATCGACATCTTTGTGCCCAGCAGTTATCAAAACTTTACATTCAATTTCCATTTCGTTCTTCTTTCTCTTTTTCTTCACTACTTATTTCTCTTGATCGGATCTCTCATTTGAGTCTTGTGATCCAAGTGAGCTTTGTGATCCAGATCTACTTCTTGATTGGGAGTGTGATGGGTCAGCATCTACTTCGCTGTCGTCTTCTTCTGGCACATCTAACAATTTAAATAAAACACTTTCGAGGTTTTTATCATCGTCTTAGAATATTTCCATTATCTTAGCATTTTTAACAATTCTAACTCCCATTTCCTCAATAATCTTTTAGACCTTTTCTTCAACATTTTCATCACAGAAGGCATCTGGGTTAATAATTGGCAAGTCCTTTAACATTTCTGGCTCATCATCGTAATTTTCTTCAACATGACAATGCTTCTCTGGGATCACAAGAATGATGTTTTCACATTTTACTCTTCTTTAAATTAAACCTTAGATGCAGGAGTAGGTGTGGAGGGATCTTCCATAAATCACTATTTGCTGTGGTCTTTTCTTATTAGTTAAGAGACTATGGAGAGTTCCTCCAGTTCGAAGATGTTGGTACAAGTATGGATCATCAATAGAGATCAATCCTTCAACTCTATCTTTATCTTTTGGGATTGGAGCAATTCCTCTTGAAATATATCCAAGAGAGTTAAGAGTCTTGTCTTAAATTCCCATTGAAAGAATCAAAGTGTCATAAGGGACAATAGTTTCATCATGGAGAATGACATTCTTATCTCCTCTGTCAATATCAACCATTCTTGCATTAATAACAGTGATTCTTGTCTCAAGCATCAATCTCTTCAATTCTTCATTGGTATACGAAGTTGAATATGCTTTTAAGTTTTCTTATCTCTCATCAGTATGTTGATGAGGAAGCCCTCCAGGAGCAACCAAGATAATATTAGTGAAATTCAAATAACTTATTGACAACAATGCTTCAATAAAGGAAATTCCAGTATCCGAAGCTCCAACAATAACAATTCTTGAGTTTTTAACAATCTTTGGTTCTGAGAGCAATCTCTTGGAGGAGAAGCACAAAGCAAATCCACTCTCATTCTCATCTAAGAAATCTCTATCATGACCATCGATATCATCTTTGTTCTCTTCCTCTTCTTCCAGGGCTGCTCGTTCATGATCCCATTTCTTTTTCAAGAAGTGAGGAAATCTTCTGCAACGGACGTGGACAAGTTCGTTGAAGATTGTGGGGATGACAGTTTTGTCGTGGATTTCAAAATATAAACATGTTTTTGCTGTCAATCGCATTAATTCTTTTAGGATTACTCGTGTGGATTTTTAGAAAATGGGGTTAAGGATGGAGTAAGTGAGGCGCATATGACCTCTTCTATCGTGTTCTGTTAAGAGAATTGAGTCTTAAATGTGGAAGTGGGATTTATAGTAGGACAAGTTTATGTCTTTTGAACACACAAAGGCTCCTATAGCGTTATCTCCAACTTTGGCGATAAAAGATAAATATTTCGATTCTGGGTTAATTGTAGCGTCATAGATGTCATCATAGACTTCTTCTTTCTCATCTAATGATTCACAAAGTGGCTTAATTAAATCTAAGTCAGCTGCAACTGCCCTTCTCACAAGGATATCCGCATCAAGTAAAGAATCTCTATGCAAGATATAGAGAACATGTGAGAAAGTATTCTCGGGTTTCTTTCCAGCTTGGGTAAATCTTTACAACAACGATTGCTCAGGAACAGTATGTGGTTGTGTGATAATAAGATAATCTCTATCAGGATACAACTCAAAAGCATATTTCAAGAAATCTCTCGATCTTGAATCGAAAGCCGCTTCAATACAGAACAAAGTTACTGCAAAGGCATTTTTAGCTTTTTCAGGTGGGTCTGGAATGCTTTCGAGATCTTCTATATATGTAACTGCTCTTTCATAGTCTGGGTCTGAGGAATATAACTAAGGCTGTTGCTACAAGAGCGCTGCTGTTTCATCTTCTTACTTCTTTCTCATTAATTCTGCTCGTGATTAGGCTTGGGATCTGTTTGGTTGGGAGGATTATGGACGAGATCCGGCTTATGATTGTGCGACAGATTTAACTTCTTCGCTGGGGCATTCTGATTGTTCGTCATCTGCAGGTCTACCTCCACGCTGGATAAACATCTTCTCTTCCTAGATATCACTCTTCATAATCCCAAGTTCTGATAATGTATGATCATAATCAGTCATTTTTTCTAATGCCTAAAGCAAGTCATGTATAGATGAATCAAAAAGTGATACTTTTATAGGTTTTGGAGGTTCTTTGTCTTTCTTCTCTTCTTCAGGAGGAGGAATAACAGTCTCTTATTTTTCTATCTTTGGTGGCTCTGCACCTTCATCGCCTTCTTTCTTGTCATCTTCTTTCTTTTTGTTCTCCTCTTCGGGCATTTTTTCAATTATTCTTAAGTCATACTGAATATCTCCAAAGCAGATCATCATAGGTCCTACTATTTCTTAAGTTTCTTTGACAATGGCGACCCCTTTATCTGCTAATTTTGTCCCGAGATCCATAATATTGACGCATTTTTTGAATGATGGTTCTCCATATTCATCAACAAAGATATTTTCAAGGATGCTTCTTTCTTCAGCAATATCCATTCTGAATTTTGATCTAATCTCACCATTGGCAGTTAAAAATTTATTAAATGCTGCTAAGAATGGTTCAAGATCAAAGTGAGTTGGCTTCAGCTAAACTTCATCTTTTGGATCTTTTATTCCCTTTGCTGCTTTATGCTTGAGCAAAGCAGCATTGGGTTTCTTTTATTTCATCTTTGATGCTAAAGCTCTCTTTCTAACTGCTGCTAGCTTATCATCTTTGTTATCTTTTCCCCAATTTGGAAAATGTCCTTCTCCACTCATATATCCCATAGGGAGACCAAATATCTCAAGAGTTGATATCAGGAAGTTGAGTTCATTTTGAATATTGCAAACTAAATCAGCATCATCGGTGGGGTGATCTACGAAATATTCACTTGGTTGATTTAAAATAAATCCTTCAAGCCATTTCATGAAGATTTCCATTACCGGGGCTTTAGTTTCAAGCTTCTTTGCTTCTTCATCATTAGTAGTGTAAGACTCGATTTCTGTCACAATGTCTGCTTTTTTCTCAGTTAAGAATTCTTGGAGACTTATTCTCTGTGCAATTAAATTACATTTCATAGTTTCTTCTTTAAGCTTTCTAAGCTCATAGATTCTTTATTCCTCTGCTTAGGTTCTTCTTTCATCTAATAATGTTTCTCTTCTCTTTCTAACTGCATCCATGAATTCAGGTTTAAGAAGGTTGTCATAAGATTCAAGCTCAAAACATTGGTGAAGCAATTTTACATCAACTTCAGAAGTAAGTCCCATTAGTCCGACTGCTTTATCTTGCACTTGAGCAACAAGGGCCTTCGAAACATCATTCTAAGCAGCGATCAACTCGGCTATGAAATATTCACCATATGTGTCAGTTACTGTCTCTGATTGTGAGTTGAAAACAGCTGCTAAGTCATCATGATCTTCTTACAGAGCTTGTCTCACTTCGACAAATGGGAGACCAAGAAGTCTAGAGCTGAAGAAGACTTTAGAGTTATAATGAATACCTCTAACGTTCTTTAGCACTTCTTTATTTCGGCAATCTAATTCTTCGAAGAAATCTTTTAGAGGTTCAAAACAATACCATGAATCCTCTTCATCTGCATCTCCTCTCATCAAAAACAAAATTCCAATAACATCTGGAAGTGATGTGTAGACAGTTTATAGAATCTTTTTGAAAGCAAACTGTTAGTCTTTATGAATGATGGGTCCGCCAGCTATAAAATAAGTGAGCCAGAGAGTATTATTGGCTCCAAATTCTTTAACTTGAAAACATTGTTAGAACCAATCTTCCCAGATATTATAGTGTTTCTCATCATATTGCCCTTTCATTCCATGAGGATAATCTTCAAAAGCTGCAAAAGCAATAACCTGCCCGTTTTGGTCCAAGACTGAGATTGACAGATAGGCAGTTTCAATGAGCTTGAGGATTTTTGGATAGGAATATACTCTGTTGTATACATCATCCTTTCCGATTTCCACAAGATTTATGATTTAGTCACAGTCATCAGGATCCGCGCGACGAAGCACAATAGATTCCATATCAAAGTTGTCTTCATTATACACTGCGAGACCTCCTGGATTCTGAGATCCTGGTGATCCTTCATTCATATTTACTTCCATAATTTAAAGGAAGTCCTTGTTTTTTACGCATTGTCCATGCAACTAATACTGGGAATTTCCCCATTATTCTTACAATGGCAT
>NVVL01000108.1 GCA_002402195.1 Rickettsiales bacterium
ATACATTTTATTTATATATGATGTTTTAGTAAGACACTTATCTTGTAGATAGAATTCAAATAAAATGTAAATTAAAAACGACACGAGTTTTAAGAAGATTATTTTGATTGTAGGGTTCCCGGTTTCATTTCATTGTAACACTCAATGCAAACTGGCATGTATTTGTCATACCCACCTATTAATTTTTGGGGTTTCCCGTGTATAAATGACAATCTAAAGCTGCATTGAGCCCCCACATTAAAAATGCCCTTTCGTTGTATATGTGGCAAACAAATAGCAAGTTTCTTCTTAATGCTACTACACACAGGGATTAATTTATACACTTCACCAAAAGTCTTGGTTTTATGGTCACCACATAGGGATGCAACTATTACCCTTTTGGTCAACATCCAACTCCTAACTACTTTATTAATGTCAGGAAAGAATTGCCCTTCGTCTATTCCTATGATGTTGAAATTTTCAACATTAAGATCAGAAAGCCTCGTACACCTTATAGTAATGACATTCTTTGAAATAGCATTTCTATTTTTCTCCTGTTCCTTCCTTACATCATCCTCATGTAAAATTAGTAATGTTTTATTTTCCAATCCACCTAAATGTTGTATGTCTGCCTGTCTGTTCAAAGTTTCAAATAATTCAGTCGTTTTACCGGAAAACATTGGACCTATTATTATATCTACACCTGACATAGTAAAAGTATTTATTTTAGTTCACTATAAATGTGAAATCAAATATTTGATTATAGCAAACTAAATGTCGGTGTTTATATTAAGAGGTGTATCTCCTAAAAATGTAAGAAACAACTACGATAATGGACATTATGCAAAAATGCAACCACCCGGTAAAATATCCAACACTAAGCTATGGAAAGCACCAAAAGTTTTAGTATTGAAAAACGATTCCAGATTGACTTCATTTACAACTATGACCGGATCTGATAAAAAAATAATATCACTCAACAACATAGAATCGAAATGCCACAACTGTGGGTGTGAATGTCCTGACAGTGAACTTGGAATACCAATAGACATAAAAAGATGCAAAGGTGGATATATTGTGTTGGTCATAGGAAAACACTGTAGTTACCAATGTTGTTTTTCTGATATCATAAGGGAAAGCAATTTACCAAAGTCTAAGAGAGATAACATATATGAATGTTCCGAACAATTTATCAGAATTATGTTCAAAAAGCAACATCCTGGTAGAGAGCTAACGAAGGCAAATAATTGGAAAATCATGGAAACAGTAGGAACAAAGATATTTTCATCGGGTAAGCTAAAATTCATAGAAACCGGAAATGTGAGTATTGTGAGATGTGAAAAGGAATATGTAGTGATGGACACCTAGAGATATATTCAAAACATAAATATGTATTCGTATGACATTTTGACATGTATTTTTGTATATACACCAGCCATATTATTAATATTCATATATTCCTATTTAAAATTTAAAAGAATAAATTTATCTTTTGTGAAGTCAGTGATAAAGTCTATAGAAATACGGACATTGAAATCAGACATCGAAATTTATGACAAATATTGTGTTATCAAATTTTACCATAATGGTAGTGAACAATCGGTAATGTTACCATACAACAGATCTCTTAAATATGTGGGGAACGCAAAGGATATTTACCTTAAATACGGAAACACAGATATTTTAGTTAAACATTATGGATGTATTCCTTTTATGGTGTCAGCTGAAGATATTGGATGTGACAGTATAGAATACGTTGATCCTTTTTGATTACTTAGTCTTTCAGTAGGATATTGCAAATCCCCATGTGATAGTGATATCTAAAAACTTAGTATAAATGCTATAAATATGATACTAAAATGAATACCCACTTGGGAATCGACTTCGCGGCTTCTGTGCTAGCTCAAAGCATATCAAATGGAATACTAGAGACACAAGGTAAGTTGTCAACACTATATGGTCCAAATTACTTAAACGATTTAGATGAAATGGACAACAGGTGGGAAGAAAGGCAAAAACAAAAACAAAAGAAAGCCGATGAATTTGGATCAGCGTACCATGAAGAAGAAAAGCCCAATAGAAGGAGGAACATAAGTAAATATACCAAGAATGTCAGAAATGGGGTGCACATAGCTGAAAGGGGAGATCCAATACAAATTGTTGGGAATTCCAAAGAATCATTATTATTATATGGTCTCGTCGACTCTGAAATCACTATCATTGGTAAAACAAATAATATTGTTATGAGTAAATGTGAAAATGTTGTCATTAGTTTGGAAACTTCGTTAACAGGAATAAAAATATTTAAGTGTAAAAATGTAAGATTGAACATCGAAAGTATAAAATATTTGGGTATATCTACATCAAATAAAATAATTGTAAATGGGGGTGTTGCGGCCAATTCAATGATAACTTTGTATACAAGCGATAAATGTAAAGTAAACGGATCGAACATCCCTTTGGATATGTTTGATGTAGTTACCCTCTAATCCATGTACATTTTAGTTTTAGAGAAGCTTTTAAAACTAAAATGTATATTCGTCTACGATAATGCCGTCTCCTGATGCCCATACAATCGATGGATCTTTGTCAGGAAGTCTTTCTTGGATACCTATCTTATTGATGTATTTCTCGTAAACGGCGATCATTGCATAAGTAACAATGTCTTCACCTACAATATCCTTCCTACAGCAGTTCCAACTACAATATTGTCCCTCCCAACCTCCTAATTTTCCTTTATTTGGCATTCTAACTGCATACCACTTATACTTTATTTTTGAGAAACAAATTTCACATGATCCTGTAAACCAATCATATACTCTATCGTCTTCTTCGTCATAATCATACGTTTCACACAAAAACATTCTACTTCCACCATAGACTGAAGATTCTGTTGTAAGTTCTTCCGATACATTGGATGGTCCCAATATTCTTCCGAGTTCTACATCCAGTTGTCTTTTACTCTCTCTAATTATGTCCATTTCAGGTTTTACCAACTCTGCTTTTTCTTTGTCTGACATCATAGAAATTTCCTTTAAGATCTTTGATCGACGAGGTAAAAGTTCAACATCTACCCCAGGGTAAATAATCAAAGAAATTTCCTTGTCGCTTGGTAATATGAAGCTTTCATTGGGAACCCTGTCTACCAAATCCATAACATTTGGTATTTGATCAAATGAATTGTTTATCCATGGTGGCGTTTTTGCATAGTGTGACACTTCTTTTAATTTATCCACCATAAAATTGTAAATATTTGAGTTGGAACTAGATTTGTCTACCAATCTCTTATATATCTCATACGATTGCTCACCATAAACTTCTAGTGCCTTAATACAGGCCAATAGTGTATTTTGGTTGTCATTTTGATGAATGAGATCTGATACAATTTCATTGAATGTATAAGTAGCATAAAATGAACTTAAATATTTGATCAAAGAAACAGGCACCCTATAATTTATGTACAGTGATGCGTAAAGGGAAAATTTATCAGAATTTGGGTACAATTCCTCCCATTTGCCAATGAGGTAAATTGTTGTGTGTTTTCTATTATGTTCCTTGGCTCTCGAAATTAATGTAATGTACATTTCATCGGAAGTTACGACATCCAGTGACTCAGGTGATATCACTTCGATTATCTTATTCAGCAATTTAATGTCATCATTGTCTACAGCCCTCAAAGCGGCACCTATTAACACAGAAGCTTTCACTATCTCACACATCCTTATCAGGTTATTTTTTTTAATGTGGAAAAATAATAATTGGGTTACCATTTTCATTCTTACTCATGTGGTCTGTATGGACTTTGCTCAAGTTATCAACTGTTGACTTAAGTCTATCACTTGAAATAACTTCTGATTCTACTCCTACTACTCCGTATTCGTCAACCATCCAAACAAAAGCCACAAATATCACGGTCACTGCCAAAGATACAATCATAGAGTCCAAACTTGACTTACTATCATACCCAAATGAACCGAAAGCAACATTCTCTAATACCCTTGTCCACAGAGAGACCAATATCCATCCTATTACTATCGCCGCTAATGTTATTGTAAAAATATATTGTGAGTTGATACCACCAGACAAATTATATATATTTTGTAGCATTTTCAATGACACTATTTAATTGATATGCTGTAGATCTTTAAACAAGAAAAAGTATTAAAAATGAGCCTACCGGAGAACATAAAGAATTTTTCACTCTACCCTTTGAACGATGAAGACAAGGTAAGATATGATTATTACCAAAAACAATTATCTAGTTTTTGGACTTCAGATGAAATAGACTTTACATCCGATGCAGATGACTTTTTGGGATTGGATGAAGACATTAAAACTTTAGTAAAAAATGTACTGTCTTTTTTCACTGTGATAGATGGAATAGTAATAGATGGAATATTTAAGACTTTGTTGATTGGTAGTGTGTCTTTGGCTGATATGATGTTTTACACTGCACAATTAAATATTGAGTCTGTACATGTTGTGGTATATGCCAAAGCCCTTAGAGATATAATCCCTAAAGACTTGGGAGACGCCATATTGTCAAATTTAGATACAATGGAGTCCATAAAAAGGAAAACCGACTGGATAGATGCACATGTAAGTTCCGGAGCATCAAGAGAACACATGCTTGTGGTTTTTTCATGTGTTGAAGGAATATTCCTCATGTCACCTATAATGATGATTTACAGGTTAGCATCTTTGGGTATTTTTAAAGGATTGTCATTTGCTAACGAGCAAATATCAAAAGACGAACAACTCCACAGTGAGTATGCGGAATATAATTATAGTGTATCAAAGAAGATACCTGATGAGGATGTTATCAAAATCGTGTCTGAATGTGTAGAGCTTGAATTATTAACTTTGAGTGATATTCTACCAAAAACGTCAGGTGTATTCCATCCTAAAGATTTTGTTGATTTTATTAAACATTTGGGTAACATCAAACTGAAAGGTCATGGGATAGATCCCATATGGGATGTGGAGGTAGAAAATTTAGCTAGTTGGGTGGGTTCAGTATCAATGACAAGGAAATCTAATTTTCATGAGACAAAGGTCGGAAACTATTCCACATTTTCGCTAAAAGACGACAAACCAAATGTTGACGTTAACGTTGGGTATATGTTAAGAGATTTTTAAATCTTAAAGTTTTACCTACAAGATATCTACAAGATAAGTGTCTTACTAAAACATCATATATAAACTAAATATATATATATTAT
>NVVL01000109.1 GCA_002402195.1 Rickettsiales bacterium
AATATATTCAATAGTTTAACTCAAAAATTTAAATCTAGATTAAAAAATCTCTAAAAATACGAGATATTCTAAGCTTGCGGACGTAGCTTCTTAGGTTTTGGTAAGATGCCATACAAGTTTGACAATTTATTATTGATGGGTATCATTAAAACAGCATCATCTTGAATTATAAATTCAATCTTACTGCCTGTCGATAAATGCAATTTTTCTCTTATATTGTGCGGAATAGTCACCTGTCCCTTACTTGTTATTTTAGAGAAATTATTTGTAGCCATAATTATATATATAGTATAGGTAATATACCCACTATTATAATATAAGGAAATATAGAAGCAAAGTTAAATATACAATAAAAGTAATGTTAATACAGAGTGCCCCAGGGCGCGCCCCCTTAAAAACCCTAAGTTAATGCGGTAAGAAAACTATCCTCATCCCGGTATTTCAAGCCTTGCGCATGTGGCTTCTCACTCACCATCATCGCTCAGGAAGCGCTCTTTAATAATTTTAGCTATTTTATTGATCTCAGAGAGTGGTTCATAGTCAAATTTGTCAAGATATGTGGTGGTGGTTTCAAGGCGCCTCACATTACCGATATCTATGAGCTGCTGCGTGAAAAACTTATGCTTCTTGAGTTTAAAATTCGCTGGAGTGAATACATAGACGGGTTTGCCGGTGCTTGCGGCTTCGCTGCACATGGAAATCGAGTCTGTGGTTGTGATGATATATTCCGCTTTACCAAGAATGGCGGGATAGGGGTTTGCTCCGCCTTCGGAGGGGTCATAAATAATGTTTGGCCAGGAGAATTTATCCCTGAAATATTTCTTTACATTCTCCGGTGTTCTGCGGCTGAAGGATATAAAAACTGGTAGCAAATGGCTTTCCGAGATGGTTAAAATGCCATCACCCAGAGTCTTTGCGTTTTCCAATGTTAGTTTGTAATTCTTTGTAGACCCACCAATCAGCACGGCGATAAAATCCTTCGCGGCCGGGTAGTTTGTTTCGAAATCCTCTTGCGATTTGGCGATTTTCTCTTTGATATTAGTAAGAGCCCCAATGATTCGCACTACATTTGGCAGGGTGTAATTAAAATTATCATGCTGAGGCAGGATGATAAGCGCGAATTCTTTGGGGTCAAAGTCGGGACGCATTATCTGGATGATTTTTGCAGAGCCTTTGGATAGTTTTTTTAAATGTATAGCAAGAGCCGCCGTTCTTCTGCCAGAAGAGATGATGATGTCTGGGATTGTTTCTTTCTTCAGTTTTTTTAAAGTGCGTCTTTTAACATGAATAGGAAAAAGAGCCAGAAGAGAGTTTGGCAGCTTCGCAAAATGATTATATTTTATATGTTTGATCTCAAAGGATTCGTCCAATTTTTCCGCAAGCTCAATGGCCTGGTTGGCATTACCGACCCTGCTATCGACTAGAACCCAGATCTTAGGCTGGGTAGATTGATTTGCGCTTTGAGTAATCATGGAAATAATTATAGCAAAGAAGATGAGCCAAGTCTATTTGAATAGCGAAAATCCCCTCGTAAATTTGTAAGGTTTTTGCATGATTCAAAATCTGTCTGTTAAAACACAAATCTTTAGTTGACATATGCGCTGAAATTTATTAATATCCTAGCTATTGATACAAATTAAATATAGATTATAGCTATGAAGCGTACATTTCAACCTAGTAATATCGTAAGAAAAAGAAGACACGGTTTTAGATCAAGAATGGCTACTGTTGGCGGTAGAACTGTTGTTAGAAACCGTAGAGCTAAAGGCAGAAAGAAGCTAACTGCTTAGTCTGTTGTCTCTTATATCTCTCCGAAATCAGAAAGAATTTGACCTCGTTAAAAACCGAGGCTCCGAACATTCTGGACGAAATTTGATCCTTCTTCTTGCTACGAAGTGTGATCTGATCAAGTCTGACAAGGAAAATCCAGTATTTTTTGGCATGAAGGTGAGCAGAAGACTCTCCAAGAAAGCGGTAATAAGGAACAAGGTCAGAAGAAGGATTCGGCATTTAGTGCAGAATATCGTGAAAAATCCTAAGGTCGACACGGACCAGGCGGCTTTCATTGTCATTCCCAAAAAGGGGTTTGATAAAACGAAGTTCGCTCAATTAAATTACGATTTCCGCCGCACATTTTCAAGAGCCCTTCGCGACAGAAATGCAGCGGAAGAATCTGAGTCTGGCAGCAAAGCTTCTAAATCCGAGAGCGCTGACTAGCGCCGGAGTAACTCCAGTATTATTAAAGAAAGCGATATCATAGCCGTTATAGCTTCTAAAGAAGAAATGTCCTCAGAAGCCGTTGTTGCCAGGTCTCGGAAGCTTCGCGGGCAGGCCTAAAATACCCCGTATTTTTGATCTTTTTCCATCTATTTTTTAAATTTTTAAATTAAAATATATCCAATATTTTAACCCAAAAATTTAAAAAATAGATAAAAAAACCTCTAAAAATATGGAATATTCTAGGTTACGGACGTAGCTTCTTAAGTCTCTGGGTTAAGATGTAGCCAATATATTGCCAGCTATTTTGCATGAATTTTTAATGAAATTACTTGCAAAATGCTTCAGTTTTCTGTATAATCAGGGATATAGAGGTAAAAACTATGTCTACAAAATTGAACGAATTAAAGAGGCATTTGCACCCTGGGCGGGTGTATCGTCGGGCGGATTTGGCTAAATGGTCAAGTGCGGTGGATCGCCATGTAGCGCAGCTCCTTGAAGATGGTGTGCTGACCAAGCTATCTGCGGGAATATACCATTATCCGAAGAAAACCACCTTTGGCGCAGCTCCTGCTGAGGATGACAAGCTGGTGGCAGCGTTCCTAAAAGATCACCGTTTTCTGCTTACTTCTCCGAATTTATACAATGCTCTTGGGCTTGGCACAACACAACTATATAACGAAATAGTGGTATATAATCATAAGCGGCATGGGCGTTTTACACTAGGTGGGCGTACATTTGATTTTCGTATGAAGCCGCATTTTCCTAAAACAGTGACGCAGGAGTTTTTGCTGGTTGATTTGGTTAATAATCTCGACCGTTTGGCCGAGAATACAGACAAGCTCTTGAAGCGAGTTGCCAATAAAGCATTGGAGTTGGATAGCAATAAATTGCTACGCATGGCTCGTGATTATGGTTCAGTGAAAGCAAGGAAGTTCTTTAAAGAGGTGCTGTCTGGTGGTGTAGCTTCTGAGAAGCGTCGCTGCCAGGTCTAGAATACTCCACATTTGATTTTCTTTTAAAAACATAGTATAATTATCATTACTCGGTATAGTGTTAGCTATAATATACATTATAACCATAATAAAAAGAGGTGATAACTCATGAGCCGGACAGTCACTTTGCCAATTCCTGTTAAAAAAGCCATGTGGAAACTGGGCAAGGATATTAATAACGCGCGTCGTCGTCGCCGTGTTACGATGGAGCTTATGGCAGAACGTGCTGGGATTTCACGGATCACTCTTGCTAAGATCGAAAAAGGCCAATCATCTGTTTCGATTGGGGCATATGCTTCGGCTTTGTTTGTTCTTGGCATGACAAGTCGCCTGGAGAATCTGGCAGATAGCGAGCATGATCTTGTCGGCAGGGAGCTGGAAGAAGAAAACCTGCCAAAACGCATAAGATTGCCAAGAAGCTCAAGGGGAAAACATAATGAGGAACCATAATGAGTAGCAACAAAATTTATGTCTCGCTTCAGCTTGAGAAAGAAACCTGTTTTGTGGGAACGTTATGGTGCCATCGGCGGGGCGCGAGGCAAAGCAGTTCGTTTGAGTATAATCCAGACTGGCTGAGTCATCCTGAAAAATTCGCTCTAGATCCCGCATTGCAATTAACCAAGGGTGTGTTTCATACGAAATCCGATCATGTTTTATTCGGGGCGATCGGAGATTCCGCCCCAGACCGCTGGGGGCGTGTTCTCATGCGGCGCGCAGAGGTGGCGCGTGCTAAAGAGCTTGGAGAGGCGCCAAGGAGTCTTTCTGAAATAGATTATTTGCTTGGTGTTAATGATGAAGCGCGTCAGGGGGCTCTTCAGTTTTCCCTTGGGGCGGATGGGGGTTATCTTGCACCAAAAGATAAAAACACCATCCCTCCCTTGGTGAATCTGCCGCGTCTTTTATCTGCAACGGAGCGTTATTTAAATGACGACGAAACTGCAGAAGATTTGAAAATCCTGCTAGCCCCTGGCTCCTCCCTTGGTGGGGCAAGGCCAAAGGCTTCTATTCGTGATCAAGATGGTCATTTAGCGTTAGCAAAATTCTCCAAAAAGGACGATGAATTTAACGTGGTTGTTTGGGAGGCTGTGGCTTTAACACTGGCTGAAAAAGCTGGAATCAAAACAGCGGAGTGGCGCTTGGCGCAAATTATAGGCAAAGCTGTGTTGATTACGCGCCGTTTTGATCGCCAGGGCGGTAGGCGAATTCCGTTTCTCTCGGCTATGAGTATGCTGGGCGCAAAAGATAATGAGGCGCATAGCTATCTGGAAATCGCCTATGCGCTTGCGCAGCATGGTGGGGCTCCTAATCAAGATATGGAAGAGCTATGGCGCAGAATCGTTTTTACCGTGCTGATTTCGAATACAGATGATCATTTGAGAAACCATGGATTCCTATACGAGCAAAATAAAGGCTGGCGACTATCACCTGCTTATGATATTAATCCGGTGCCACTAGAGGTTAAAGCGCGCATACTCTCAACATCTATTAATTTCGACAACCCAACCGCATCGCTGGATGTTGCTTTGTCTGTGATAGATGATTTTCGCATCAAAAAGCCTCGCGCGCTTGAGATTATTAAAGAAGTAGATTCCGCTGTAAAATCATGGCGTAGCGTGGCAAAGCAGTTTGGATTGTCTCAGAAAGAAATCCAGCGCATGGAGTCTGCTTTCAGAAGGGGTGATTAAGGGGCTTGGAAGCTAAAAAGCTAAGACGCTGAGATGATGAGACGCTATGAAGCTATGTAGTATCAAATCGATACTACATAGCTTCAGTAAGGTTAAAACTAAACAGACATCATGGATTATCCACTTGCGCTCCTTTGCGGGCGTTGATATAATATTTTTCGTAATTAAAATCTTCTATATTAAATAAAAAAATAA
>NVVL01000110.1 GCA_002402195.1 Rickettsiales bacterium
AATTCTCCTTAAGTTGATGTAGTTGTCTCACATGATCCACAAAATAACTAACGGGCGTAATGATATTAGATACTTTTTTGTTAGTGGGTAACTGCTTTGCTATGATAATACTATTTTGCATTATCAATATTATTAGTAATAGTACGTATTTATTCATAGTTAGCAACTAATAAGAATTTATATGTTTCTTTCCATTATTAACAACATAAATATAGCTTTATACAAATTTTAGTAAATAACACCATAGATTATCTAACGATATATTAATTATACAACAAAACATATCCACAATTTTTGTGCACAACTATGTGGAAACCCCTGCCCTACCCTATGATTTCCCAAGCAGGCAGCCTATTGCCTAAGATTTCAACAAGAAATACCCACAAGTTCAAACCCACAATCTTTTGACACCTGCTTTAGCTCTGGGAGGAAATTTCTATTTGCCCAGTCCTTGTAAAAATCAGAAGAAGTTATCACTGTTAACTCTTTTTTTGCCTCATCTACTTTGCAACTCATATTGCTAAACCAGTTTCTGTCGTTGTCCTCGCCTAAACATTCTATCAAACCTCTACGCACCTTCCCCCATATCCCTTTAAATAGCTCTGGCTCTTTCTTCTTCTCTTCTCCTGTTGAGGCTCTTGGCAACTTCGATGTTTGCTTCTTTGGCATCTTTATTTCTACTCCACTAATCGTACCAAAGAAACAATCCTCACTCACTCTTAATCTTCCATATACCACCTGCACCTGCGATGTTATCACTTCTTTCTCTATCTCCATCAATTCTACATGTTTCCTCAGATACATCACATATTTCTCTCCTTGGAGTACCCCAGAACTATAGGCTCTTAGGAACTCATACGCCGTCTCTGGCTTTAACAGTACTGCTAGCTTTCTCTGCAAAGTCATCTCTGGCGTTACTTCCGTTCTAGACTCTATTTTGCCCAGATATTGCTCTATCAGCTGACACTTTGCCTCTTCCTTCGTCATGTTTGTTCGAATCCGGAAACTTGCATTGTTTATCAACATCTCATTTCTTTTCTCATAACTGTATATTTTGCTCATATAGCTCATGAAGCCTTTCTTGCTCCAGAAACTTACGCTCTTCATTTTCCCTGATATATCCAACAATATTTCATTCATCGCATTCAGGTTAAACTCCCTTCCCGATTCCTTTTGCAGTATCTTGCAATCCTCTTCCGTTAGAGGATAGTAGTCTGTTAGCGTTTTCTTCTCCCAACGTTTTCTCTCTTTTTTCCTGATAACCTCTTCTTTCCCTGCTTCCTCAGGAATATTGCTTTTGGTTGGCTCAAGAATTTCCTCAATCTCCAATTCTTTTTCCTTTTCCTTCAAATCATTTATTTTAAAATTAGATTTCATAGATCTATTTTTAATAATATTCTTCTTCTTTATATGATGGTTACAAATTTGTATGGATGGAGACTTATCACCATCAAGTCTTTCTTCGGCATATATCCCCTCCTCTATTTGATCATTTTTTCTAAAATTAAGTTTGGAATTAGAATTATCCTCAGTAACACCCTCATTGATTTCTTTAGCGAGATTTATTGTCGTATATTTGTCACCCTCAGCAAACTCTGTGTTGTCAGCCTTGTTTATTCTATGTTCAGCGTCCATACGCACTCGAACATCTTGCTTAGGGTCTCTGAAACAAGATTTAAAAAATTCATGATCAAGAGTGAGTAGAAGAAAGTTCTGCCGTCCGCCTTTTTTCAAAGCTATATTACAAACATCTCTGGTAATGAGGCAAAGTTCTTCTAATTTAATAAAAGCTCGTCGGGCTTTTTCTTTAGAAATACAAAATCTTTTAACAAAATGCTCATAGGGAACCCGCAGCGCTCTGCCAACTAATGTAGGTGAACTGCAAGAAGGGTTTGAAATAAAGGCGCAAGGATTAGAAGAACTACTAAACCTATATAAAGCAAAGATCTCTGAAAGAAGAGTGATAGCAGTGATATCCGCCCTACCCTTTTCATCGATAATTTTGTGATACCAAAAGCTAGGGATAATATTCCCAGGCTCGGCAAACTTGGTTTTTAAACTTAGGAACTCTTCTTGAGTTAGTTCCCTGGCGCTGCTGTGTTGCGGGGCGGCAACAAAATCCGGGTTTGTTGTCGTATTAGCCATTTAAGCCTCTTGATTATGAGACTAAGACTAGAAAATACTTGCAATTACCGGAAAAAGGATATATAATTACGGTTATAAGAAAAGAGCCTGGCAGCAAATTCTTATTAAAAAATCTATATGGTTTTTCTGTGGTGTTGAGTATCTTCGGGTCTTAGCACCTCTTTTTTTGTTAAAATTACTGTGAAATTTATATAATTAAAATTTCACAAATAGTAGGTAAGGATAGTTATTAGGCTTTCTTACTTACTATTTTTTTTATATTCAATAGTTCTTGATGAATTTCTTCCAATTTTACTGGGATATCTTCTTTCTTTTTTTGTATTTCTAAAAATAATCTCAGAGCTGCTTTTATTAATTGTGATCTATTTAAGCCTTTTGTTTCCATATATACGTTCATTTGAATAGAGAGCTCAAGCGGAACGGCAAAGGAAAGAGAGACTACGGATTTACTCATAATAACTTCTTTAATATAATTTATATAACACATTAGATTTATAGCACTAAAAAACTAATGTGTTATATTAGATCTAACACATCGAGTTGTTATAAGTCAACAATTTTATTAAAACCTAACAACAATATTATAACTCGATAATATTGTTTAGTTAGCAGATTAATTCTGCTAAGGAGTAAATCGCTTTAATATTGCCTGTTTTAGCAAAGCAAACAGAAATATATAAATACATAAACATAGAGACGTGTATTTATATATTTCTGTGTTTATGTATTTATATACCTCTGTGTTTATGTTAATTCGTGTTTATGTAAATATATAAAGTGTAGTTAAAAATGTAGGATTTAAAACGATTTTTTGTAAAAATCATGTAAATACAGAAATATGTATTTATATGTCTCTGTGTTTATGTTAATTCGTGTTTATGTAAATACATAGTTGCATAATTGTGTATTTATTGGTACATATTTTAATATATAAACATAAATACAGAAATATATATTGAAAAAACAAAAAAAATCTATAGAATCAAGATGTTATACTACTTGTAACAGTAGCTTGCATAAATAACACAGTTGCTACAAATAATTGAGTGGGATTATGAAAAAAACAAAAGTACTAACTATTGCTAATAGAAAGGGTGGTGCGGGGAAGAGCACTTGTGCTGCGCATTTATCTATTGAGGCGGCAAAGAATGGGCTAAAAACTATCCTCATTGATTTGGATCCTCAAAAAACCTTGGAGACGTGGTGGAAAAAGAGAGAAGAGGAGAACCCATTCTTAACTGATATCAATCCAAAAAAGATCGAAGAGGTCATTGCGAGTTTGAATGAGTATGATTTTGATCTATGTATTATAGATACGCCAGGTGATACCAGCGTTAATGCTTCTGCTGGATTGAAGGTAGCTGATTTAGTATTGATTCCGACAAAACCAACTGCACCAGATTTGCAAGCGATTGGTCGAACTATTGCTTCTATAAAAAAATTGGAGAAAGAATATATTTTTGTTGTGACTCAAATTGTGCTAAGAACAAAGCTTGCATTACAGGCTACAGCTGTTTTATCAGAGTTTGGTGTTGTGGCTCCGTCCAGTTTTGTCAATAGGGTTGCATATGCAAATGCTATGAGCGTGGGTGATTCTGCTACGGCAGAAGACAAAGGAGCCAAAGAAGAGGTGGAGTTATTGTGGAAGTTTATAAGTTCAAAATTGTTTGATAAAGGAGAAAAAAATGCCAAAGAAAAAGTTCGACTTAACATCTGATATAATTAATGTTGATTTAGGAGAAGCTAACGCAGAGGAATCATTGCCAGCAGTTTTATCGCAGAGTAGGGCGCATAGGCAGCAGGAGGTGGAAGCAAAAAATAAAAATGTGTTGCTGACATTTTCTGTAGAAGAGGCTTTTCGCAAAGAATATAAAATATGGTGCGCGCGGAAGGGGCTCAAGATGAATGAGGCTTTTATTAAAGGGTTTGAACTATTGAAGCAAGTTGATTATACATAAACACAGATATACATATTTATATATACCTATGTTTATGTATATCTGTTATACAGTAACGATATATTTAGTTGTATAACAGATATATAACTAGCTTTATTGTTCCTTAAAAATAGAATCTAAGAAGAGAAAGTATGAATTCATAAGTATAAGTTATGAATGGTGCATACCTATTAGAAACTGTCTAAATGGGGGAATGTCTTGCCAATAGAAAGGGCGGAGCTAGCCAGCACGGGTTTGGGTTATGGAAGATAAGTCGATCACACATAGACACAGATACACATATTTATATATATCCGTGTATCTGTATGGTCTTCGCTTTTAATCTAGAAAAGTTCTAAGCTTGAAGTAAGAGAATCCTTCTGTTAAGATCTCAAGCATCTATAAAGCAAGGTAGCATGAATGCCCGAATTGCCAGAAGTTGAGACATTAAAATGCTACTTAGCAGGCCATATAATAGGAGAAACAATAGCATCCTTGGAGACAAGGCGTGATAAGCTGCGCTATGAGCTTAGCCCGTATCTAGAACAACATGCGGTGCTTGGCGTAGTTTCTGGTATCAAAAGAAAGGCTAAGTTTTTGATTATAGAGCTCAGCAATGGATATATGCTAATTTTTCATCTTGGTATGAGCGGGCGATTAACCATGCAGTCTGTAGATTACCAACCTCAAAAACACGACCATATAATTATTAGCTTTCAAAGTGGCGATCAGTTGGTTTTTAATGATGCTAGAAGATTCGGCATGGTTTATAGCTGCAGAGCAGATATGTTATCTGAGCAAAGTTTTCTGAATAGAGCAGGGCGGGAGCCGCTAGAAGAGGGGTTTGATGCATGTTATTTGCTCAAACAATTAGCGGCAAAAAAATCTCCGATCAAGACTGCAATAATGGATAATAAGATCGTAGTG